>JAURLQ010000075.1 GCA_030831125.1 Gammaproteobacteria bacterium | reverse complement strand
TTTTCCATTTCTGCTTTCATGAGTTCGTAGGCTGGTTCATTGAACACAATGGCGTTGTTGGGACGGAAGGTACCAACCCCTATCGCGTAGTCAATTGGCATCAATGGCTCAATGCTGGCACCAAATGCACCATCGTTTTTCTTGCCCAGATCGTAGGCGCCGAGGTCGGCTCCCTGTTCAATGAGGTACTCGATAATGGGCAGATCGCCCAGGTTACCGGCCACCATCAGAGCTGAAATGCCATAGTTGTCCTGCCAGTTTACATCGCCCCCCTTGGCAACAAGAATCTTGATGATCTCAAGCCTGTCTGCAAGTGAGCGTTCCTTGTGAAAGCCTGAAATCCAGCCAAGGCCGGCCGCAGCCTGCAGGCTGGTTTCATTGTCACTTGACTTGATATTCGGGTCGGCACCGTATTCAAGCAGCATGTTGACCAGTTCCAGATCAGCTGAAAAGGCTGCGCGCATGATTGCAGTGGCAAAAACGATTCTGGGTGAACCACCACGCATCCGGGCACGTGGTGTTACATTGATAACCCAGTTGGGGTCAGCACCCTTGTCGAGCATTTTTTTGATCAGTGGCAAAGGATCTTCAGTCACAATCCAGGGGAAGTTGGGTGCTGTTTCCATATTGCGACGCTCTACTGCCCAGAACAGTGGTGTGAAGCGCTGTGCATCGGCCTGGTTCACATCAATGCCGGCATCGACCAGATAGTCGGCCAGAGCATAACCCCCGTTGAATATGGTCAGTCCCAGGGCATTTTTGCCATCAGCAGCAGTTGCGTTGATGTCTGCACCTGCTTCTACAAGCACCCTCGCAGAATCCAGATGACCTTCACGTGCAGCAATCAGCAGCGGCGTGAATTCGCCACTGGCGAAGACTATCGGGCCCACTTCCTCTTCACGTCGTGGACGCGGCTGGGCGCCTTCAAAACCGCGACCGGTATCCGGTGGTACGTATACCGAGCGTGCCTCGATATCTGCACCATGCTCAATCAGGATGCTGGCAACATCAGCGTGATTCTCTCCTACTGCCCACATCAGGGGATTGGTAAGACCGAAATCTTCCCGGTCATTTACATTGGCGCCGTGATCCAGAAGCACCTGCACTGCCGGCACTATGCCGGTTTTTGCGGCAATCATCAGAGGCGTGTCACCGGTAGGGCTTACTTTCAGGTTGGGGTCGGCACCCGCTTCAAGCAGTGCTGCCAGTATTTCGGCATTGCCATTGATCGCTGCTGCCAGAATCGGTGGAGCACCAACGCGATTGAGTGCATTAGGATCAGCACCGGCATTGAGCAGTACCCGTGCCATGCCCAGATCGTCATCCTGTGCAGCCCAGTGCAAGGCGGTGGTGCCGTCAATCTGTCTGTCATTTACATCAGCATTTTCTGATATCAGCCGATTGATAGTGGCCATATCACCCTGTTGGGCCGCGTCTGCCAGGGGGCCTGCCAGTACCGGTTGGCCCAGTGCCAGCAAAATGCCTGAAAAAAGCACGGTAAAACGAAATTTTGGTCTGTTGTGAAAAAGCATGTCTTTGCCCCTCTTGAAAACTTGAACCTGAATTCTCCAATCCTTTTTATGGTACCTGTCGAAAAATTCTTGACTTATGTCGGTTATCTAAAACGCCATCAAATGGATTCTCCAGCACTGAACAACAGCCCCGACATTATTTTCAACATAGACTACAAAATGCTGATGCTGATGCTGTTGTTGCTTGACTTTCGCGTTTGTATTTCTATCACAGATATGTAATTGACAATAGAGTAGTGCTGAATTAAATTCTCGAGGATTTATAACAATAACAATCACTTACCGTACGGGTCGGTTCGGTCCATAGATTGGCTGTTGAGCCTTATTCAAACCATAACAAATCTACGCATAGGGGATTCTGGATGAAAAAAGGACGTGTGATTGCAAGCGCGCTGGTTGCAGCGTCAGCTTTCACCAGTGTCGCGCTGGCACAGACAAATGTCAGTCAGAAGCATCGTGAAGAAGTGTCTGAATACTGCGGTAACTGCCACAATTTCGACGACTATGCCGGTGGCCTGGACTATCTTGGAATTCTTGATCAGCCGATCGAGGAAAATGCGGAAGCCTGGGAAAGAGCCATCAGGCGTTTGCGTGCTGGCGTAATGCCCCCGCCGGGTCAGGATCGTCCGGATTCTGATGAATACTTTGCCCTGCTCGAATGGCTGGAAAATGAAATTGACACCAAGACAACAATCAATCCCGGTGGCAAGGTCATGCATCGCCTCAACAGGACTGAATATGCCAATGCCATCAGGGACCTGCTTGGTATAGAACCGGATGTATCAACATTGTTGCCTGCGGACACTTCCGCAAGGGGCTTTGACAATATCGCCGGTTCACTGACTCTGTCCTCCACCCTGCTTGAATCCTATACCACGGCAGCTGCCAGGGTTGCGCGAATGGCTGTTGGTTTCTGGCGTTCACCAACAGAAGCTTCATATATTGCACCCGCAGACACTTCGCAGAATTATCAGCTGCCCGGCATGCCTATCGGTACAAGGGGTGGCATGTCAGTCCAGCATACCTTTGTTTCTGATGGTCTCTACAGCTTCTCCATACAGAACTTCGGCGTGGGCGCATTCAATCCCGGTGAAGAACTTGAAGTCAGTATTGATGGCGAACGCATACAGCTGTTCAAGTACGAGGGCATTGGTCTCAACTCGGGTATGAGTGGAGAGCGTGACGGCTCACTTGATGTCACAGTTCCGGTAAAAGCCGGTACACATCAGGTCAGTGCAACTTTCATCAAGACCAACTATCGTCCATCCCTTGGCATGATCAAGGAGTACGATCGAAAGTCGATTGAAAATGAAAAAATGCCCCAGGCCCAGTATCCACCGGCAATAGGCTTGCTGAAAATTTCCGGACCTTTTGAGCCAACCCGTCAGCAGGATTCTGTCAGCATGCAGAAGATCATGACCTGTCGGCCCGAGAACCGGGATCAGTTCGATTCCTGTGCGCGGGAAATCCTGACTCCTCTGGCAACCAGAGCGTTTCGTCGACCTCTGCAGGATGGCGATCTGACCGTCATGATGGAATTTTTCCGTGAAGGTGCCAGTCGTGGTGAATTTGAAGATGGCATAGAGCTGGCGCTGCGTCGTTTGTTGGCTGATCCGGAATTCCTTGTCAGGGTTGAACGTGAGCCAGAGGATGTACCTGTTGGTGAAGCCTACTATATATCGGATCTGGAACTTGCCTCACGTTTGTCTTTCTTTTTATGGAGCAGCCTGCCTGATGATGAATTACTGCAGGTGGCATCTGAAGGCAACCTGAGAGATCCCGGAGTCCTGCGGGCGCAGGTTACCAGAATGCTCAATGATCCCAGGTCACAGGCACTGGTTACCAATTTCGGCCAGCAATATTTCTATTTGAGAAACCTGCCCAGTACTTCACCGGATGGTATCTTTTATCCGAACTGGGATGATGAATTGCGCAAGGACTTCAAGACAGAAACCGAGCTTTTCTGGGAAAGCATCATAAGGGAAGATCGCAGCGTGCTTGATCTCATTGATGCCGATTACACTTTCCTCAATGAAAGGCTTGCCAAACATTATGATATTCCCAATGTATATGGCTCAAGGTTCCGTCGTGTAGAGCTCGGGGATGAGTTTGCCGTACGCAGGGGTATCCTGGGCAAGGGCAGCTTCCTGAGTACCACGTTCACCGAGAATTTCAGGACTTCCCCTGTGAAGCGGGGTGTGTGGGTAATTGAGAACATTCTGGGAACAGTACCTCCCGAACCACCACCAAATGTGCCTGCACTGGAAGAAACGACCGGAGGTGCAGTTGTCATCAAGACGCTGCGCGACCAGCTGACCCTGCATCGTCAGGAAGAGCCTTGCGCATCATGTCATCGCATCATGGATCCGATCGGTTTTGCTCTGGAAAATTTTGATGCCGATGGCAGCTGGCGCGACTTTGAAGGTCATCCCCGCAAGGGTGATGGCAGTGCAGTTGATCTCGATACCACGGTGGTGTTGTGGGATGGCACAAGCATCAATGGCGTCAATGAATTACGGGAGAGACTTACCTATTATTCTCCCCAGTTTGCACGTTTCATGACAGAGAAACTCATGACCTATGCTCTGGGCAGAGGTGTGGAATACTTCGATATGCCTGTAGTCAGACGTATCGTTAAAGCAGCTGAGGGAAGCAATTACAGGTTCTCGGATATTCTGTTTAACATTGTGCTGAGCGAACCGTTCCAGATGCGTGTCAAGGAAGGAGACGATCAGGCTGTGCTGGCCCGGGTTGACACAAATTGAATTTTTCAGTGAATGTACTTCCAAATCAACACTAACCAACGAGGGAAGAAGTCATGAACTTCATCACCAGGAAAAGATTGAATCGCAGAACCATGCTGCGGGCAGCAGGCGTTTCAGTGGCTTTGCCCATGATGGATGCAATGATTCCGGCATTCATGCCAATGGCCAGGGCTGCCGAAGAAATGCGTCCCAAACGCTTCGTCGGCATTTGGCATCCGCATGGCGCAGCACCGGGTTACTGGTCACCTCTTACAACAGGGTCTGACTTCGAATTTTCCTACATTACCAAACCACTGGAGCCATTTCGCCAGCGGGTTGTGCTTATCAGCGGACTTGACGCGTTCGAGGCATTTTCCACTGAAGACGAACCAGGTGGTAACCATGCCCGCGGTGCGATGATTTTTTCTGGAGCGCGTCCTCGCCGGAATGCGGTAAGTCCCTACCTGGGAGAGTCAATAGACCAGGCAATTGCCAAGCGTTATGGTCAGGATACGATCCTCAGTTCCATTCAGTTGGGCGTTGAAGATGCCGGAAACTATGGCAACTGCAACTGGGGCTTCAGTTGTGCATATACCAATTGCATGTCATGGGCCACACCAACCCAGCCTTTGCCAACTGAAATCAACCCGCGTGTTGCATTCGAGCGTTTGTTCGGCGATGGGGCGAGTGCTGAAGAACGTCAGCGCGGTCGTGAAATCAATGCCAGCATTCTCGATTCTGTTGCCGAAAAACTGCCTTCATTCAAACGTCAGCTTGGCCAGGGCGACCGCAACAGGCTCGACGTGTATCTTGACAATATTCGCGAACTTGAACGCAGAATCCAGATATCCATGACCAACTCGGTTGCTGAGCCCACCGAAGAAGTGCCTTTCGGGCTGCCTCAGAGCAAGCACGAGCATTTCAGGATCATGTACGATCTCCTGGCTCTGGCATTTGAAGGAGACATTACCCGTTCTGCAACGTTCATGCTCGGACGCGACCTTTCTTCTGCAACTCATCCTGAATCAGGCTATACAGGGGGATGGCATGGAACTTCACACCACGGAGACAAACCTTCCAATATTGCAAACTAT
This sequence comes from Gammaproteobacteria bacterium, assembly GCA_030831125.1. Lineage (GTDB taxonomy): Bacteria > Pseudomonadota > Gammaproteobacteria > Pseudomonadales > Pseudohongiellaceae > CAILUG01. The sequence continues at coordinate 26,436 of JAURLQ010000075.1, read as the reverse complement.
GCCAAGGTGAATCGTTACCACGTGGCCAACCTGGCCTATTTCATGGATAAACTGAGCAAGATCGAAGATGTTGAAGGCACCGCGCTCGATAACATCCTGATCTACAAGGGTAGCAACATGGGTAATTCCCATCGTCACGCTCACGAGAAAATACCAGTCATTCTTGCTGGTGGAATTGATGGAACCTTCCGTGGGAACCGCCATATTTCCTTCCCGGACAATACTGAAAGGTCATCCAACATGTTGTTGTCAATACTGCATCTGTACGGCATCAATGTGGATACATTCAATAACGGAACCAATCCCATGGATCTTGCCTGATTTGCAGCCGCCAAGGTTGCTGTAGTCAGACGCAGTATTCAGGATTATTGGTCAGGAAAGGTAAACAAGATCCTGTCAGCCAGTGCAGCAGTGCTGCATCGGCTGTCAGCAGGATGACAAATTACGCGCTGTAAGAGCTGTATTTCAGGAGGGGATAGTGAGGGGAATTGCAATAACGCTGGGCCTGGTGTGCCTGCAGGTAATGCTCAGTTCAACGGTTCAAGCCCAGTTCGGTTCCGCTACCCGTCCACAGGTTGCCATGCCGGATGGCCCTGTAAGAAACATAATCCTCAAGAACTGTGTTGCATGCCATGGCATAGATGACTATGCCTTCCATGCGCTTACCCGTGAGCGCTGGACAGACCTGATCGAGGATCGTCATGAAGGTCTGGAAATGACACGTATGTCACGACGCGACAGAAATACCCTGCTTGATTACCTTGCTGAAACATTCAGTGAGGAAAATACCCCTTTTCCTCGTCAATATGTTCCGCCCGAAATCGACACCTACTACGAAGAAGAACAGGGCTTGCTTGTGCTTGATACCATGTGTACCGAATGTCATGCACTTGATCGGGTTTATGAAACCAGGGGTTCTATTGAACGCTGGCGCGTACTGTTACTTGAAATGCGTGGCAGGGGTGCATTTTTTGAAAGCAATGAGGAGATGGAGCGCATGGCTGAATGGCTCAGCCGTGTACAAAGCGCCAACCTCTTTGAATAACTGAATTCCACTTTTGGAGTTGGCATGATTATTTACGATGATGCACAACTTCGTCAGGTACTTGAACTATATTTCGATCCAGGAGCTTGTGCTTTCCTTCGGCATAAAGCTGCCTGCATAAATTGCTGAATCAGCCCGAATCGGGGCGCTAATCCCGGAAAGTGAATTGGATGGGAAGAAAAAAAGCCGGCAGTAGAACTAGAAGTAGAAGTAATCAGGAGTATTAATTTTAATTAGACCAGCAAAATTTCACGACCTGGAAGGGGGGATGTGATGGTTACAAAAGATAATGTGTTGCGGCAAGGTGCCTTGAAAAAGAGCATACTTGCCTTATCGGTGTCAGCAGCAATAGCCTGCAGTATTACTACCCAGGCCCAGGACGATCTGGAAGAAATTACAGTTACTGGTTCCAGGATACGCATGACCAGTGGGATGGCAACTCCTGTGCCAGTAACTGTAGTAACTACCCAGGAACTCCAGGCACTCAATCCTGGTGCAAGTGTGGTTGAGCAAATGGGGCAATTACCCCAGTTTTTCAACACCCAGAGCTCACAGCGGGGATCCGGTACTCTGTTTGCCCAGGCCGGGGGCAGCTATCTGAACATGCGTAACCTGGGTACCAACCGTACCTTGATCCTGCTTGATGGTTCACGTTTGCCACCCGCTGACAAGCGCGGCTCTGTCAATGTCGACATGATGCCAACTGCATTGATGCGTTCAGTAGATACAGTGACTGGTGGAGCCAGTGCTGCTTACGGCGCGGATGCTCTCGGCGGAGTAGTGAACTTCATTCTCGACCGGGAATTCCAGGGATTGAAATTCAACGTGGGTGCCGGCCGTACTGAATGGGGTGATGGTGACCGCTTTACTGTAGAAGTAGCAGGGGGTACACAGATCGGCGACCGCCTCAACGTAATCGGTTCATTCAACGCCAATGAAATTGAGGAAATCCAGAGAACCGGGCTGGAAGTTGCTGAAAGAGAAGATTGGTACAGCAATTATGGACATGTTACAAATCCGGACTGGAGACCGGGATCCAATGTTCCTCAGCGTCTGACAGTTCCTTGTGTTTCTCCCACTGACCGTTCTGCCACCGGTATGCTCTGGTCAAGAAAAGGCAATTCCACTTCCACAAGAACAGCACTTACCAATTTTGCCTTCAATGGCATGGTATTAAGTGAAGATGGTCAAAGTGTGCGTCAGTTTGTCAAAGCGCCTTATTACGCAAGACCTGGCGGATCAGGTTCAACAACGACAATGGGTGGCGATTGCAGTAATCCTGAATATCGACTCTATGAAAGCGGCCGCAATGCTGTCAGTGGCAGAAATGTGGTCAACCGCTCAGGCTTTGTGGGTGCCCAGTATCAATTCAGCGACAATCTGACAGGCTTTGTGCAGGCACTTTCCGGCAGATCGGAATCCCGCTTCAACAACAATCTGGGTGGCATGAATTTTACCGGCAGTTGGACGGGCTTCATTTACCGGGATAATGCCTTCCTGTCACCACAGCTGGCGCAGGCCATGGATGATGCCGGCATTGATGTATTCCAGGTCTGGAAAAATGAACAACCGGCCAACGAGAAGAATCTGGACTATGGCTATGAGGAGTCCGGTGTGTTCGGCACCTGGGCCTGGGCTACCGGTTTCAACTATACCTTCGAAAACAACTGGGAACTGCGAGCATCCTGGCAGTCGGGTGAATCACACAGAAGAACCGGTATTTTTGACGAACAGCGTGTTGACCGGACCTATCTGGCGCTTGACTCTGTCATAGATCCTGCAACGGGTTCCACTGTCTGTAATGTACAGCTCTATAACCCTACTGAGGCTGAACTGGCAGCCTCGGTTGCTGATCGCATTTCGTCCCCGGGCGGTGTACCGGGAGGAACAGCAGGCAATCAGACTACTGCTCCTCTTGCGTCGCCAATCGGCCTGGACAGGACCATTGAAAATTGCGTGCCCTTGAATATTCTGGGAATAGGCAATAATTCATTGGCAGCCAAGGACTATATCAACACCCCGAAAATGGGTGATGGCATAGTGGAGCAGGATTTTGCCGAGGCACTTTTGACGGGTGAAATGTTTGAGGGCTGGGGTTATGGTCCGGTCAGTTTCGCTGCGGGTTTTACCTACAGGGATCAGACTTTTGTCGATCGTGCCTTGCCTTCGGATATTGATTTACTGGGCCCACCACTGAATGCGGAACACCTGGGTATCAGGGGTATCCCTCCCGGTTACACTTCCGGTAGTGCCAACCTGCATGCCCGATCTACAGTGCCGGATGTAAACGGAGGTTATGACGTATGGGAATGGTTCGGTGAAGTGAATGTGCCGATTTGGGAATCAGGCTCAGGTGAACAGCGTCTGGGTGGCAGTGTCGCTTTCAGGCAAAGCAACTACTCCAATATTGACGATTCACTGGATTCCTGGAAGGTAGGACTAGACTTCCAACTCTTTGAAGACCTAAGGTTCCGTTTCACCAAGTCCAGAGATATTCGCGAGGCAACTTTCTCGGAGCGGTTTGATACCCAGAGCACGGGTACCAACCTGATTGATCCATTCCAGAACAATGCCACCTATGCAACAACGGTGATATCAGGTGGAAACCCTGATCTTGCGCCTGAAGCCGCAGACACTACTGTGCTGGGATTTGTCTATCAACCAGGTTGGATACCTGGCCTTAGTTTTTCTGCTGATACCTATGACGTCAAGATTAGCGACTCGATTGACCAGTTGGGCGCCCAGCGTATCGTTGATGAATGTTTTGCCGGTAATCAGGCCTTGTGTGCACAGTTGCGTACAGACGCCGGACAGATAGGCAGGATTTTCAACGTGTTCCTCAATGTTGCTCAAGCGCGGGTAAGGGGAGTGGATATGGAAGTATCCTATGATATGGAGCCCAACTTCTTTTCCAGCCAGAACGAAAATCTGTCATTCAGGATGTTGGCAGGATATATTTCGGAACGCTCGGATACACCGCTGGGTCGACCGAAATTTGATGTGTCCGGATGGTTGGGTAATCCGGATACAAACGCAATCCTGACTGCAAACTACAGTGTCGGACCCTATTCCTTCCAGCTGCAGCAGAGACATATGGCTGCCGTTGGGTTGAACAGGAACTGGGTCGAAGGCAGGGATGTGGACGACAACTCCGTGAGTTCAGGCAACTACACCAATGCCCGCTTCGGTTTGTCCGGAGAGTTGAACAGTGGCAGTACCTGGTCGCTGAGTTTTGATATTACCAACGTTTTTGACCGGGGCGTCCCGATCATTGGTGGAACCAACCAGAACGTGAATGCCGACTATGATATCTTCGGACGAAGATACTTCCTGAGTCTCAGAGGCAATTTCTAGGTTGTTTATGGATCTTGAAAGCGGGGGTTTCCCCCGCTTTTTTTTGAGTCGGATTTCACACAAAAAGCCAGGGTAAAGACCGGCGGGAGGAAACTTGTGAATGTACTGTTGAAAATCATAAAGACCGGATTGCTTTGGCTGATGCCGTTCTATGTATTGGCGCAGGATCTGACGATAACAAATGCCCGGATAATTGCAGCCAATGATGAAGTAATCCAGAACGGTTCAATTGTTGTACGCAATGGAACAATTGTTGCAGTAGGCGCTGGAGAGCCGGCTGAAGTGACGGGTAATGTGATCGATGCGCACGGTATGACCGCCATGCCCGGATTCATAGACGCACATCGCCACATCAATACCGGTCCCGATGAGCGGGAGCAGATGCAGGCACTGCTGGAAGCCGGCTATACCACCATCCTGTCCGGTGGTGGGCCTGCAGAGGGCAATATTATTCTTCGTGATCGTATAGACCAGGGGGTAATCAACGGTCCGAGAATCATTCCTTCCGGCAGAGTAAGCCTTGCAATCAGTCCCGAGGAAGCGAGGGCAGAAATCAGACGGCTGGCTGCAATGGGGATAAAGTTTACGGGCGAAATCGCACTGACGTCATTTCCCGGACCTTCCGAGCAAGAGATGACAGTGCTGCGCGCAATACTGGATGAAGCAGAAAAGGTCGGCATCAGGGTGCAGGTACATGCTGTCAGTCATCAGTCAACTATGGCAGCCATAGAAGCCGGTGTTCCCCTGCTGGTACATACCACCAACAAGAATTTCCTGACCAGGGAGCAGGCTCAAAGAATGGCTGCCTCAAGCGTCAAGGTACTGACAACGGTGGGGTTCGGATCTCCGGTTTTCGGCGTTTACGCCGATGACAATGTGCCGCGTTTCAGAAACGGCGAAGCCTGGCCTGATTCCATTCCACTGACTTCCAGAGTGCCTGATTTGTATCTGGGACAAGAGACCGGCAATGCGCAGGTGAATGCACGCACGATTTGGGATGCAGGTGTTGTGCTCGGGTACTGCACTGACACTTCCTATGATCCCCTGGCCGGACTTGATCATGAGTTGAAGATACTCAATGTCATGTTTTCCATGCGCGACCTTGTAAAACTAATGGGGCCGAATACTGCATCCTATATACAAATGGGGGATCAGTTGGGAGAGCTTGCGCCTGGCAAACTCGCAGACATCATTCTGATTGACGGAGACCCGCTCGAAGGCTACTGGAACTGGCTGAAAACCACAGTAGTGGTAAAGGGCGGAGCAGTAGTTGTCGACAAAAGATAAGAAGCGGGAAGTTGCAATGGGACTCCAAGCCCGGCAATTCAATTGCCGGGTGTGTTCGTTGAGAATATTCCCTCAAGAAAATTCTGCATTCGCCGTGACAGGGGTGGCGCAAAGAACTCACCGCTGAAATGGTCCGCTTCGGGTAACCAGACCATTTCTATCGGTATGCCCAATTGCTGGTAGGCGAGCAGAAGTTCAAGTGGCTGGCTTGCCGGTACCTGCAGATCCTGCAGGCCATGCATCAGCATTACCGGCGGCGACACCCTGCTGACATGCATGACAGGGCTGGCCAGGCGTAACCACTCAATCATGACAGGGCCGGGATTTACGATGTCATCGCGAAACAGACCCTGTACAGCAACTTTGGTTTCTTCATAACTGCTTGTGGTTGACTGTTCCAGCAGGGTAAGCAGGTTGGTCTGGGCAGCTATGGCAACAACTGCCTTGACGGAAGAGGGCATATCCGGATGCTCACCAACTGTACCTTCAAGTGCAGTATCTTCGGCAAGTGCGGACAGCAGCGCCAGATGCCCGCCAGTGGAATATCCCCATAGGGCGATATTGTCCGGGTCGTATCCGTAACGCCAGGCGTTGGCTCTGAGAAAACGGATTGCAGCGCGAATGTCGTGTATCTGTCCGGGAAAAGGCACTTCATCAATATTGCGAAAATCAATACTCGCGTGGGCAAAGGTGTTTCTCAGCAGGCTGGTTGGAAAGGAATCCTTGTCGCCGGAACGCCAGTTTCCACCATGTATCCAGATCAGCAGAGGCGGTGTTATTGTCAAATCGTCCGGTATGGAGAGGTCGAGCAGCAGTTCCCTGTCTCCATCACGCGCGTACAGGATATTGTTGATGTAATTCTGGGCGTATAGCGCTGGCGTAAACAGGATGATTGCAGCAGCGATAACCAGATTCATGTATCTGTTTTGCATTTCTGTTGCGCCGGTGTATTGGCGCCCTCATCAGTGTTCGTGGATGGGCATCAACTGAGTGCCCGGGAATCTCCTAATGGATATTCTGGATTTTTTGACGCATCAGAGAGAGGAAATCACCATGTAACATGCATGCCTTTCCTATATGCGCATGCTTCTGCATCAGAAAAGCCTTCTTGTCTTCAAGCTGCAGGTGTTGCCATTTGGACGACAGGTTCCTGAATGTCTGGCGGTTGAAAAAGCGTACGCCATCGCCCACTGATATCCAGCTTGGTGCATTGAACATCTGGAGAAATACGGTGTCGGCATCAAACAGGGGAATCCTGTCCCACAGCTCCTTCTTCAATTGCAGCGAATCCATCATATGTGTTCTGGTTTTGAATTCCTGCCAGAAAGGAGAATCGTTTCTCTCTCCCAGATAATGCAGGTACAGGAATTCCGGAATGGGCTCTATAACCATACGGCATCTTTCGTTGAAATGCCGGGTGGTTTCCGGAGTGAGATTCATGATGGCCCCGGATTTGAGGAAGTTGATCAGGTTCTTGCTGAAGGACCAGATGGAGGTTGCTTCAAGGGGCTCAACAAAGTGTTGTGAAAGGCCAACACCATAACAGTTGTTGACCAGTGTGTTTTCAAACGCGCCGGCTTCGAACCTGAAAGTTTTCGGGCTGGTAATTTCGTGCCCGAGCATGGCCTCAACTTCAGCTTTGGCTTCTGCTTCATTGATGTAGGAAGAATCGAATACATAGCCACACCCATAACGGTTGGAGACCGGAATCTTCCACATCCAGCCATACTTCATGGCTATAGCCTCGGTATAGGGTGGAATGTTGCTGCCATCATGTGGAATGAAAAACGGTAAGGCTGTATCCAGCGGCAGACTCTGTTTGTAACTTTTCCAGGGCTGTTTGAAATGCCGGCCCAGCAGCAGTCTGGCAAATCCTGAGCAATCGAATATGAAATCGCATTCCACGTATTTGCCATTTTCAAGATGTATGCCGGTTATATTGCCCGCCTCGTCACTGGCAACCTTGCCCAGCTTGCCCTCCACACGCCGGATACCCCTGTTGGCTTGCGCAAGTCTGCTGAAAAAATTCGCGAGTAACCGTGCGTCGAAATGCAGTGCAAAATTACCCAGATGCTGCACGGCCTGGATGGGATCCCTGTAGTTGGCCAGTTGGTGATCATTCAGGTCGTTGAGAACAAAAGGTACTTTCCATTGCCGGGAAATCCCGGCGTAGAAATTGATGCTGTCGAGATCCTGTCCCTGGCCTATCATCCATGAGGTAAGCATGTTGTAGCGGAACCTGTCGTCAAATACCCATTCCTCCAGCTCGTCATTTGCTACAAAGTCATGGAAATAGGAGGTGTTGTCGCCATTCCAGTTGGTGAACTTGATACCGATCTTCATGGTGGCGCTGCATTCGCTGACCAGCGAAGAAACAGGAATGCGAAGAAAATCCAGGATCTCGATAAAGTGCGGTACAGTACCTTCACCAGCGCCGAGAATGCCGATTTCCTCACTCTCAACCAGCGTAATATCAAAGTCGGGATAGAATTCCCTGGTCAAAAGGCTTGTCAACCAGCCAGCACTTCCGCCACCGAGCACAATAATCTTTTTCATGTGTTGCCTGTTCACATTCAGTTGCAGGAATTTTGCCCAATCAGGCCTTGTATATCAAACTTGAATTTCAGGGCGATCGGGCAGGATTCTTTTGCTGCATTGCCTTGAATTCCTCAAGCGTATAGGTACTGAACCAACCGGTTATTATGTATTTTTCTTCTGATGGTGATACTTCCCCCTTGTGGGTATGAGTCCATTCGCTTGGCCAAACCAGAGTAAGTCCTTTTTCAGCCTTTACCCGTGTTTCCTGGTACAGGAATTCTGTGCCCCCGCCATCATTGACGTCATTCAGATATGTCATGAAAGCCAGATGCCGGCGGGCAATGACATCACTGCTGTTGTTGCGTTCAAAATGCCATATCTTGAAACCTCCACCAGGCAGGTAATGCTGTATGGCCATGGGTTCAATTACCCCCCACGGCACCAGTTTCTGACAGTATGTATAGCGTTCGATGTAGGCTCGAGCCACCTCATTGAGGATCCTGATGTAGCGACTTGCCAGTGGACAACGCGGGAGCGTTACATCAACACTGTCCTTTTCGTCCCGATCAATCTTTGCCTCTCCGATATAACCCGAAGTGGTGCCGGCTCTTTTGTCATTTGATTATTGATGGTATTTGATCAATTCATCACAAATTGACAAATCGGGGAGATACCAGCCACAGATAAAATTCCCGGCTGTGTTGATGCTGTGAGGCTTGAGCGACATGGTTGCTGTCCCTTCTTTGACACTTCTTTGTATGCATTTCAACAATACTGCCTTTTACCGGGAGCATTCTACTGAATCCGGAGTTTCAAGGTGCAATTTTTCGGTCCTGGAACCCCTTCAGGAGGTATAGTTGATGAAAAGGAAACAAATACTGTCTTTTCCGGTAATACTGGCCTGGTCCAGATGACGTTGACTCGATATGTGTCGCCTTATATTCTGGCCGCCTTTTCCGATCTATTTCCGTTCTGAACAGAAGGTGCCGTATGACAGCGCAATACCACAAGGATGGCGAGTGGTGGGTAAGCCCCTACAACGTCAAACCTGAAGTTACCTCTACTTTCGATCTGCCTGAAAAGGTGGAGATTCATGATGCCACCCTGCGTGACGGTGAACAGACCCCTGGCGTGGTAATGAGCCCCGAAGACAAGATCGCGATAGCCGAGATGATGTCTGATGTCGGGGTAAATCGTATTGAAGCCGGCATGCCAGCCGTTTCCCCGGATGATTACAAGGCAATCAAGACCATCTGCGGTCTTGGTCTCAAGTCGAAAATCTATACTTTTGCACGGGCAATGCAGGCAGATATGGATGCAGCAGTGGACTGTGGTGCGCATGGCGTAATCATAGAGGTCCCGATTGGCTACCCCAAACTCAAATGGCAGTTCAACTGGACCTGGGAAGATGTGTTCAAGAAGAGCAAAGATGCGATCAACTACGCCAAGGAGCGTGGCCTGCATACTGTGTATTTCCCTTACGACACCACACGGGCCCGTGAAGAGGACCTCGACAACCTGCTTGACGCCATCATGAACGAGAGCCCGCCCGATGCAGTGGGTGTGGTCGATACCATGGGCTGTGCATTGCCTGAAGCCATCAAGTATCTGGTCCGCAAGGTAAGGAAGCAGACCGGATTGCCGGTTGAAATCCATACCCACAACGATTTCGGCATGGGTGTGGCCACTGAACTGGCGGCAGTAGAAGCTGGCGCCACAGTGGTTCACAGCTGTGTGAACGGGCTTGGCGAACGCACCGGCAATGCAGCCATGGAAGAACTCGTGCTGGCACTGGAAGTACTTTACGGTATCGAAATGAACTACGACATGAAGAAGTTTCCTGCTCTGTTCGACCTTGTCTCGAAAATCAGCAATATCCCGATAGCTCCGAACAAACCGGTTTGCGGTTCACGCAATTTCACACGAGAGTCAGGCATTGGTGTTGACCTTGTTATCAGGGAACCGCTGGCCATGTTCGGTACCCATCCGGCCCTGACCGGTCGCAGTGGGGATATTGTGCTTGGCAAGAAAAGTGGCAAGCGTTCAGTTACATTCAGCCTGGAACAGATGGGCATCAATGATGTGGACGATGACAAGGTTGCAGAGATACTGGCGCAGGTAAAGGCCAAGGGGATCAGCAAGAAAACCATTCTTTCTGACGAGGAATTCCGCGAAATCGTCAAGGCTGTGCTGTAAACAATATTGCTGGCGGGAAAGGGCTGCTTTGGCAGCCCTTTCCATTTCGCTGTCAGGGTATTACATTGACTTGGGGATGAGGGAGAATTGCCTCACCAGAATCCATTCCGGCAGCACACTAACATGACCTATTGTTTTGCACCTCCTTCCGTATCTGCGGTACCTGTAGCAGGCAGCAATCTTCTGTTCCCGGTGCATCGCATCTACTGTGTTGGCAAGAACTATGCTGCTCATGTCAGGGAAATGGGATCGGATCCATCACGCGAACCACCCTGCTTTTTCCTCAAGCCGGCAGATGCAATAGTGCTTGATAGCGTGATGTCCTATCCGCCGGGGACGAACAATCTGCATTATGAAGGTGAACTGGTACTTGCCATCGGCAAGGGTGGGGCAGATATTGAACCTGATGAGGCCTCCGGACATATCTTCGGTTACGCCTTGGGGCTCGACATGACCCGCAGGGATCTGCAAACCCATGCAGGCAAACTGGGACAACCCTGGGACACCGGCAAGGCCTTTGATGAATCGGCACCGCTTTCACCCATCACACCGGTTGAACAGTGCGGTCTGCTGGAGAGGGGCAGCATTCGTTTGTGGGTCAATTCACAACTGCGGCAGGAGGCAGATATCTCCCAGCTGATATGGAGCTGCAATGAAATAATCAGCCAGCTTTCGCGGCTATATACCCTGGTTCCGGGCGATCTGGTTTTCACAGGAACCCCTGCTGGTGTGGGTCCAGTAGAAGTGGGCGATGAAATTCGCCTTGAAATTCACCGGCTTGGGCAATTGCATTTGAAAATCGGGAAGAATTCCTGATTTGAAAAGTGTGATGTGTTGCTCACTTTCTTTACAATCCCATTGTTGAAATTACTGAACAGTCAAATTGAATTTCCAGTCATTGAAAAACAGGATCCCGTCCCGTGCATTACTATCTGCGGCAATTTTCGCTGCAGCACATCAGGGGGCCATTGCTGCAGATGAACCTGCTGAAATCCGGGTTATCGGCATTACACCTGGTGGACACAATCGCCAGGATCTCAGGAAAGTACCACATGCTGTTTATGGTGCCGGTAACGCCGAGCTCGAATCTTCACAATCGCTTGATCTGAGCGAATTCATGAACAACCGTCTGCCGAGTGTCAATATCAACTCTGCGCAGAACAATCCTCTGCAGCCCGATGTCAATTTCAGGGGCTTTACCATTTCACCATTACTCGGTTTGTCGCAGGGTCTTTCTGTCTACCTGAATGGTGCCCGAATTAATGAACCGTTGGGAGACGCCGTAAACTGGGATCTTCTACCCGAATCAGCCATCTACAACATGGAGCTCATGAGCGGATCCAACCCGGTATTCGGCCTCAATACTCTCGGTGGTGCATTGTCGGTAACCATGAAAAACGGCTTCAACTACACCGGCAACCAGGTGGAGCTGACCAGCGGGTCCTGGGACAGGATCACTGCAAACATTGAGTCCGGGGCCAACAATGGCAATTTCGGTTATTACGCCAATGTCAGTCATTTTGAAGAAAATGGCTGGCGAGATCTTTCCGAATCTGATGCGGTCAATGGTTACATCTCGGTCAGTTGGCGGGATGAAGATCGCTCAAGCCTGAATATGGGTATCCAGTCAGGGACCAGCGATCTCATTGGAAACGGCGCCTTGCCTGCCGGTTTGCTTGATAGCAGATCAAGTGTGTTCACCGCACCTGATATTACCGAAAATGATCTGCTGTCATTCATGCTGGATGGCTCCCACAGGCTGTCAGAAAACCTGTTGTTGACGGGTAATCTCAACTGGCGCAAAAACCAGACGCATTCATTCAATGGTGATGCATCTGAATTCGAACTTTGTGCGTTTTCAGGTGGTGGTCAGGCACTCTTTGAAGAGAGTGATGAGCTTGAGGACAGTCTGGAAGAATTACTGGATATCGAACTGGATGACATCTGCGAGGGAGAAGTGGATGCAGTCAACAGCATGGCGGCTTTGGAAGCATTGATTCGAACCAGAGCAGAACAGGCTGGACTGGACCCTGAAGATTTTGAACTGGAAGATATCAGTGATGAGATCAGTGGCAGTGGTGTACTGGCAGATGAAGCAATCAACAATATCAGTGAAAGGGAACAGACAAGTCGCAGTTTTGATCTGCAGCTGGCCTGGACTGCTGATATGTTCGGACGTCCCAACCAGATGATTACCGGTGTCGGATATTTCGATGGCGAAACCACTTTCAATTCAAGACTGGAACTGGCCGGACTCGACCCCGTAACACGAAGTACCAAAGGTCTTGGCACTGGTGCATTCTGGCGTGGTGGTAATACCGATATCGATACCAACACCCGGACCTGGAGCCTGTATTTCACTGATACGCTGGAACTGGGAGATGAGCTTGCGCTGACTATTGCGGGCAGATACAACAACACGGAAGTTGTATTGCGTGATCAGTCGGGACTGAGACCAGAATTGAACGGTGATCATAAATACACACGTTTCAACCCATCGGCCGGTCTCACCTGGAACCCGGATCCTGACACTACATGGTATGCGTCCTTCAGCATTTCCAGCAGGGTACCAACCCCCATTGAACTTGCCTGCAATGAAGACATTTTCGAATTGGCCAGAAAGTATGCACAAGAGAGGGGAGAAGATCCGGATGATATTGATTTTGAATGTCGTTTGCCGAATGCCTTTCTTGCCGACCCGCATCTGGAAGATGTCGTGACACAAACAGTAGAGCTGGGAGTGAGAGGTCGTTTGTTCGGACTCGACTATCAGGCAGGTGTGTTCAGTTCCGACAATCGCAACGACATCATTTTCCAGACAACAGGTCGCGCCACCGGACTGTTTGCCAATGTTGACGATACCCTGAGAAGGGGGCTTGAATTTACCTTGAGTGGTCAATGGCACAAGCTGGACTGGACCGCTGGTATCACCCATGTAAAAGCTACCTTTGAAGATGACTTCATGGTGCTCTCTCCCAATCATCCTGGTGCAGATGATCAGGGCGAAATGATGGTGCGCAAGGGAAACCATATACCCGGCTTGCCCCAGAACATCATCAAGTTGAGTGCAGATTACTATTTCTCTGAACAATTAAGTGCGGGGCTCGATGTGATGCACAATTCCAGTCAATTCCTGCGGGGAGATGAGGCAAATTGTCTGGACAAAGTGGATGGTTTTTCTCTCGTGAATATACGGGCCAGTTATACGCTTTCCGACAAATTCGTTGTTTTTGCCAGGGTGAGCAATCTGCTTGATGAAAATTATGAGAATTTCGGGCTTATCGGAGAAGATCCCACTGAAGTGTTGCCCACGCTGGCTGACAACCGTCCCTATTTTCTTGGCGTTGGTGCGCCACGTGCCGGCTGGCTTGGCATACGTTACAGCTTCTGAACTACATAGTCTTTCAAGCAGCCATAACCGGAAATCCCATTTTTTCCGATTTTCCTTTGCTGAAATGCATGGTTTGTATTGACAAGCCATGTCAGTGCGGGAAAATGCCTCAAGCCATGGTTTCCGGGATCCTCTGTATTTACCCAGGTTGGCACTCCGGGGTGAAGTCACAGGGTTAAAAGAAAATGGAAGCTCCTACATGGCCTTGCGGCATCAGCATTACCACTACTCCCGCCCCAAGACCCGCCACAAGACTCTTGGCTGCCGGATACAACCGGCTCTTCCCAGGCACAGCGGGTCAAATACAAAAGAAAATTCAACTTCAATCAATTAATCAATTACTGGCAGGCTACCCATGAAAAACTCCACTCAAACAGCCAGAAGCGTTTTGATCAGATTAACAGTGCCCTTTCTGGCTCTGGTTTTGCCACTATCCGGTTGGGGGCAGGAAGAAGTACCTGTTTCACAATTGCTCTTTGAGCCGGTTCCCATTCCGGTTGATGGCCTTTCTGAAGATGGCACTGCCTTCCTGTCCTATGATGCATTGCCACAGCTCAGCCCGGAAGAAGCGGGTGTTGAGCAGGGCTTGAGCGCAGAAGCAAGACAGGAAAAGGAACAGGCAATTGCGGAGTATGTTGTCCGGATTGGTGACAAGGAAGCAGAAGAAGGACCCTATGAAGACCAACTTACCCAGGATCTGCTTGCGGCAGGTGTCTTGTACCAGGAACTGGACGAACATGATCAGGCGCTCGGCTTTCTTGAGCGGGCCATGAATATCAGCCGTATCAACCATGGTCCCGATTCACTTGACCAACTACCACTCATGCAGACCATGGTCGACAGTTATTATGCTCAGGGCAAGTTGAAATTGGCCGATGAGCTGCAGGAAAGCATCCTTTATCTGCAACAGCAGGTTTACGGGCAGGAATCACCAGAAACAGTACCCGCTCTGCTGGCGCTGGGCGACTGGAATCTGCAGGCATTCCTGGAACGCTCCAACATTGCATTGAATGTCCACAGGATGAATGTGCCCAATTTCCTGATGGCAACGCAATATAACTCGCTTGATAATTCAGCTGTCGGCAATCCGGCTATTGGCGAAGTGCAGAACCCTCAGGATACCCCTTTGTTCAATCTTTTCCTGGCGCAGAGAAATTATCTGGCAGGTATCGACCTGATGCTCAAGGCAAAGGATTATTCAAATCCTGTGCTGCTTGAGCTGGAAAGACAGCTCATCACCACAGCTTTTCTGAGAACCCATCAGGAAAATATTGTCTATGAACCGGACTTCTATCTGTCGCGCAAGACTTCTGCCACTGGCACCCGCCTCAATACCAGTACGCAGAATCTGCTGCAGTCTGACGATTATGAAGTGGGTGAACAGTCCCTGACGCGTTCACTCAGCTATATTTCTGCCAATGAGTCCAGAACCGCTGCCCAGGTTGCAATTGGCTTGCTGGAGCAGGCCGACTGGGACCAGTTGTTCAAGCGTCCCAAGCAGGCAAGAGAGAAATACGAAGCTGCCTATGCATTCTTCGAACAGTATCCGGATATGACAGCCAGTATCATTGATATCGTCTATCCTGAAGTTCCGGTAGTACTGCCGACTTTTCTGCCTGCACCCAACAGCAGGGAAAAGCTCGGTATTGCACCAGACGAAGAGGTGAATTACTTCGGCTATTTCGATGTGAGTTTTTCAATGGCGCGTGATGGCAAGACCAAACGCGTCAAATTCCTCGGGCAGGGGGGACAGGTAACCAAAACCATGGAAATCAGACTTGGACAGTATTTGCGCAACCTGCAATTCAGACCGCGTTTCAAGGATGGCAAACTGGATGACGATACAACGCTGAATCTGCGCTATTACGTTGGTTACTGATTGGAATTTATTCATCCCTGAGGGCAGCGAGCATTTCGGGGCTGTCCCACTCAAAGGAGCCTGCCCAGCTTTTCATCATTTGCGAGTTTTCATCGTAGAGGATGGAGCTGGGTACGGCGTCGATACCGTGGCCACCAAAGAAGCCATTGAGCTTGACGAAATTTCCGCTGAACTCGCGGTCTTCGATAAAGTTGCTGATGATATCTGCAGACTCATCTGATGCCAGCAGAAAAATATAGTTTTCATCTTCCAGTTCTGCAGCCGCGCGCGCGATCGCAGGAATTTCCCTGATACATGGGGCACACCAGGTGGCCCAGTAATTGAGAAATACCTTTTTGCCCTGCAGGTCTTCTATTTCAAAGCCATTGCCCTGCAGATCCTGGAATTTGGTTGCTGAAGGATCCCTGGCAAATTCTGCAACAAGACTGGTAATGCTGGTTTCCACTACCGGCAGGTTTTCACCTGTAGCCAGGAGTGCATCCATTCCGGTATCTGTGGAGTTTTCACTGTTGCAGCCAGCCAGCAGCAGGGAGGCGGTGATGAGTTTAAAGGCAAGGCTTATCGGGAAGGGCATTTTCATATATTGTCAGATTCCGGGTTGCTGTGTGCATCTTATTGAGGGAGACCGGTATCCGTCAAATTGCTTGCCGTTTCGTGACAGAAGCATTTGCAAGGATTCACCCGGTCTCCCGGTCATTGCTCAGGTCAGGTGAACTCAATATCATGCTCATCGGCCCACACTTGAACTGCATCGGAGAATCAGCAACCATGAAAAAAGCATTCATAACCACAATTGTCGCAGGTGTACTGGCTACACAGGCAAACGCTGCACTTGAAACTGGCGCATCGGCACCGGACTTCACTGCGCCGGCTTCGCTTGATGGCAGCGAGTTTACCTATTCCCTGAAGGATTCACTTTCGGCCGGTCCGACAGTGGTTTATTTCTATCCTTCGGCCTACACCCAGGGTTGCAACATCCAGGCACATACTTTTGCAATCAACATGGACAAATTCCGGGAAGCAGGCGCTTCTGTTGTTGGTGTTTCCCTCGACAGCATAGAAAGACTGAATGATTTTTCCGCCGACCCTGAATACTGTGCAGGCCAGTTGCCGGTAGTATCGGATGCTGATGGCAGCATAGCTGAATCCTACGATATCCAGGTGCGTGGTGGTCGCGAAGGCGCCACAGACACGCGTGGTGTGGAAATCGGGCATGGCTTTGCGGAAAGAACCACCTTCATTGTTTCTTCCGATGGCAAAGTTGTTGGTACTGTCGGTGGCGTATCTCCTGAAGAAAATGTCACGCAGTCGCTGCAGATGATCGAGAGCCTTGCCTCCCGCTGATTTACCAGTCCAGGGTCCCGGCAGGCAGCTGCCGGGACTGATTTTTCTTTGACCCCATTGCGCCCTCATGCCAAAGTAGCGGCTGGTTTCCTACGGTCAATCTGATGAGCAGTACTGCTGACGCCCCCCGCAATGATGAAAACCTGCCTGTCTGGAAACTGATATTCCTCAACAAGCGGATGCTGATCTGTGTTTTCCTTGGTCTGGCATCCGGCATGCCCCTGTATGTGCTGTATCAGCTTGTCCCTGCCTGGCTCAGATTCGAAGGTGTGGATCTCAGTACCATTGGCCTGTTTGCTTTGCTCACGATTCCATACAACTGGAAGTTCATGTGGGCACCCTTCATTGACCGTTTTCGCTTACCTTTTCTTGGCAGAAGAAAGGGCTGGATACTGCTGACCCAGGTACTGCTGCTGTTCAGTATCGCCGGGTTCGGGGGTATAGATCCGAATGTGAATATCAGGCCGGTAATATGGATGGTATTGGCCACAGCCTTCTTCAGTGCTACGCAAGATATCGTGATTGACGGCTATCGCCGTGAACTGTTGCCGGACAATGAACTGGGACTGGGCAATTCAATTCATGTGAATGCCTATCGTATATCATCCCTCGTTCCTGGTTCGCTGGCGCTGATTCTTTCCGACTCGATGCCCTGGTCCGTTGTTTTCCCGATAGTGGCTGCCTTCATGCTGGTCGGCATCGTTGCCACGCTGTTTTTTCCTGAAACGAGTGATGATGTGCTGGCCCCGGCATCCATGAGAGCAGCCATTGTCGATCCCTTTGTTGAATTCTTCACCCGCGATTCATTCAAGCATGCTGTACTGGTGTTGCTGTTCATCGTGCTCTACAAGCTGGGTGACAACATGGCTACAGCACTGCAGACACCATTTTTTATTGATTTGGGCTACAGCGGCACGGATATTGGAGTTGTGGCCAAGTTTGCCAATCTCGGTGCATCCATTGTGGGTGGTTTTGTCGGCGGCATCATCATGCTGAAGATTTCGATCAATCGTGCCCTGTGGCTTTTCGGTGTGGTGCAGATGGCAACCATACTCGGCTATGCCTGGTTGTCGATCACAGACGCGAATCTCGTTGCCCTGTTTTTGGCGAATTCATTCGAGTACTTTGGCGTTGGACTTGGTACTGCAGCAATTACGGCCTTTATTGCCGCGCAAACAGACAAGCGTTTTTCGGTGACACAACTGGCGCTGCTATTGAGCTTTGTCACACTGGCGCGCACCTTCACTTCAGCTGCAGCCGGCTTCATCATAGAAGCGGTGGGTTATTTCAATTTCTTCCTGCTCTGTTTCGTACTGGCAATACCTGGCATGGCACTGCTTTACTGGGTTGCGCCCTGGTCAAAACGGGCACCCTGATCCGTTGTTCTGCCAACCAGATGTCCTGACTTTACCCAGAGCAGGGTTTCACTGAGCGCAACCGGGCAATGACGGCTTTTTGGTGGCCTGCGCAACCAGGTGCCTGCCGGATAGGTGCCATCCTCATCGCGAATTGCTCCAGAGATGACATAGATTTCCTCACCCCACGGATGCTCATGCTCCAGACCTGTGGCATTGGGAGACATCCTGTGCATCGCCACCTGTTCACGCCGGAATTCGTGCAAGTATTGCACCTGCAAGCCTTCGCCTGCTTCCTGCCAGGCACCCTCTGTAGTGCGGATGGCGAGTCTGCTTGTGTCTTCGGGGTCGAACTGGTGCAGCTTCACCAGAATCACACATCCTTCTCTGCTGAAGGGCGCATGTATAAAGCCTTTCGGATTGCGGAAATAGGTGCCGGCATGGAAGTGGCCGGTTTCATCCGAAAAGGTGCCTTCAAGTACCAGAATTTCTTCACCCAGTGGATGATTGTGACTGCGGAAGGACGCGCCAGGTTCGTATTTCACTATCGAGGTAGCATGCCCACATTCAGCTTCTTCCCGGGACAAAGGCTTGCGCCATACACCAGGTGCAGGACTGGGCACCCAGTCCATTTCCAGAGTATTGAGGGTTACAGGTTTGGAAAAATCCATGTTCAGCATGCTGCGCATTATAGTGGTGCAGCAGGAGATTACCGAGCCCGATTGCCATGAATTTGCCATATTTCAGACAGTGAGTTGACGGGTTGACCTGCTTCAATAGGCAAATTTCCGGAACCGGGGCATCGCAGCACGACACCATGAGCGCCATATTCAAGAATCGTAAAATTCCCAGACACCTGATTATCGAGGAAGAGTCGTATCACAGAAGGAAATCCCGGGGCTTCGCCTGGAAGCTGATATTCTGGGTAGTGGGTTTTGCGCTGGTTATCTGGTTTGGCATGCAATATCTCACGATGTTGACGCCATAGGGCTTCGTTTGGCGTTGACTCTCAAATGATAACCATTATCATTTTTGCAAAGCCAATCGGAGAACTACATGAAACCGTTCCAGCTTCCGCGTATTTTCTTTGTGCTCGTGGCTGCACTATCCCAGGCCACCACTTCCTTGTCTGTGCAGGCAGCCGACATGGCTGCAAACGATGTATGCGAGGGTCAGCTTCGCTATACCTTCAGCTGGAGCATGGAAACCGGCTGTCAGCCCGGGCCGCGGGGTGGAACCACCAAAGGTGCTCCGCTGACCCTGGATCCTGAGTCACATCCCGGTTGGCTTGCCTTGCAGGAACCTGGTCTTGCCAACCATGAAAAGGACAGGCGTGCCATTCTGGCAATGGCAGGACCTTACCGTACAAGTTTCGAGTTCATTGAAACCATTGGTTATACACCCGGATTTGACCACTCACGCCCCTACCAGTCCTGGGGCACCGAATACATCTACGTCATTGAGGACAGGCCTGATTTCATCAGCCTGCAACACCTGATGGTGATGTTCGTGGCAGGGGAGGATGGTGCCTTGCTCGGTCCCTTTGTGCAGAAACACTGGCGTCAGGATTGGCAATACCAGAAAGAGGATCTGCTGGAATATGCAGGTCTGGAAACCTGGGCGCACAGGGAATATACGCCTGATCAGGTGGCTGGTACCTGGTCCCAGTCGGTGTATCAGGTTGATGACTCTCCCCGCTATGAAGCTGCCGGCCGCTGGCAGCATTACCCCAATTTTTCAACCTGGATCAGCGCAACCACATGGCGCCCATTACCCAGGCGTGAGTCAAGTGTACGGGATGACTATCAGGTGCTTGAAGGCACCAACAGGCACACAATCGTCCCAAATGGCTGGGTGCAGGAAGAGGAAAACTACAAGCTTGTACTCGATGGTGTGGGGAACAGGGCAGAACACCAGCCCTATCTCTCGAAGGAGTTGGGTGTGAACCGTTATGAGAGGATCGTGGATTTTGATTTCTCTGCCGGTGACCAGTACTGGGAACAGACCTCGTTTTATTGGGCCGATGTCAGGGCCGTTTGGCAGTCATTTTTTGACAGAGGTAGTCAGTTGCATATCAACGAAAATGCCGACGGGGTGCCATTGTTTGCGGCTCTGTTTGAACAGGCCGAGGTGCTGACAGCATCAGGGGATTATGACAGTGAGCATGCGAGGGATATGCTGAAGGAAATTCTCGACAGTTATATTGAGTAGATCATCAGATATTGTCCGGGTTGCTGAACTGGTGATGGTGGAATGTTCAAACCAATCTGATTTGGATAAACGGGTGCACTGGCATGCGCCCCTGCGATTTTTCAAGGTTTCAGTGAATCCGGACTAATCCAAACTGGCTTACTGATGTGCGCCCCACGCTGCATTCGGATATAAAGGGAATTTTATGCCATGCATGTATATCAAAAATGGATTTTCTGCCCCTGGTAGGGAATTTCAGTAGCCAGTGACCTGTCGCTGAACAGTTTCTGTGACAAGGTATCGAGCGTCTCTGCCTCACCATGCACAAGCATCACTCTCGGCGCCGGTTCAAAATTGCAGATCCAGTCCAACAGTTCACTTTGTCCGGCATGTGCAGAAAACCCTCCCAGGGTTTCCACGCGTGCACCTACCCTGAACTCATTGCCGAACATGGTGATTTTCTTTGCCCCATCCACGATATTGCGCCCCATGGTGCCTCTGGCCTGGAAACCGGCAAAAATGATGGTATTGTGCTTGTCATAGATGCGTTGTTTGAAATGATGACGAATACGCCCCCCTGTGCACATGCCGCTGCCGGCTATGATAATGGCGCCTTTTTTTATCCTGTTGATGGCCATGGATTCTTCTGTTGTTTTTGCATAATTCAGATTTGGCAGCAGGTGTTTCATCGAGGCACCGTAATTGCCCCTCAGTTTTTCGCTGTCCTGTGGATCAAGCAGGTCTATGCATGATTCGTAGATACTTGTGATTTCAATTGCCATGGGGCTGTCGAGGAAAATCTGCCAATTGTCCAGCCTGCCTTCCATTTGCAGCAGACCAAGGTAAAACAGGATTTCCTGTGTCCTGCCCACCGCAAAAGCCGGAATCATGACTGAACCATGCCTGTTCCAGGTTTCGTGCAGAACCTGTTCGAGTTGCAGAATACTGGCATCAAGTGAGCGGTGGTCACGATTGCCGTATGTGCCTTCCATCAGCACAACATCGGCGCTTTTCAGCAGGGCAGGGTTGTTCATGAGTACGGAATTCTGCTTGCCGAGATCTCCTGAAAAAACCAGGGTTTTCGCAAGTCCCTGTTCTGTGATTTTCAGCTCAGTGATTGCCGAGCCGAGTATGTGGCCTGCATCGTGGAAACAGATGCTGAAATCTTCGTTGATGCGCAGGCATTCCCGGTATCTGATTGGCTCACAAAGGCTCAGTGCGGTTTTTACATCCCTTTTGGTGTATGCCGCCTTGAGCGGTTTGTCGCCGCGGCGCTTCCTGCGCAGGTTTTCATAGACCAGATCGCGTTCATAGATGCCAGCTGAATCTTCCAGCATGACCTTGAGAAGCTTGCTGGTAGCACGCGTGCAGTAGATGTTTCCCCTGAAACCCTGTTTGACGAGCATCGGTATCAACCCGCTGTGGTCCAGATGGGCATGCGAAAGTACCATGTGGTCTATGTGTGCAGGATTGAAAGGAAACTGCTCCTCATTGGTGCGGCTGGCAAGATCCCCGCCCTGATGCATGCCGCAGTCAAGCAGTACTTTGCCGCAGGACGGACTTTCAAGCAGATAGCATGAGCCCGTGACCTGTTGTGCACCACCGATAAACGTAAGTACTGCCATGGTTACTCCACTAGATGAATATCTTTGGTGCGGCCATCTTCAAATGCGTCAATATTTGCCAGAGTGACCTCGGCAATACTGCTCAGGGCCTCGTGTGTGAAGAATGCCTGATGGCCGGTAATAATGACATTGGGGAAAGTCAACAATCGCGCAAAAACATCGTCCTGGATAGGCATGTTGGAGAGATCTTCAAAAAACAGATCTGCTTCTTCTTCATAGACATCCAGCCCCAAATAGCCGATATGGCCGGTTTTCAGTGCATCTATTACTGCGGGTGTATCAACCAGTCCACCACGACTTGTGTTTATCAGCATGATACCCCTGCGTGTGAGCGCCAGTCTTTCTGTATTTATCAGATGCCACGTATCAGGTGTAAGCGGACAATGAAGTGAAATTATGTCAGATGTGCGTAACAATGTTTCAAGGTTGACCGCTTCACTGCCCCGGGGCAGGGATGACACGGCCGGGTCAAACACCTGGACGTGGCAACCGAAGCCGATCATGATTCTGATGAACGCGCTGCCGATACGTCCGGCACCAATCACGCCAACAGTTTTTCCATACAGATCAAATCCGAGAAGTCCGTCGAGAGAATAGTCATTCTCCCTGACCCTGTTGTATGCGCGATGTACATGCCGATTGAGGCTCAGGATCAACGCTACTGTATGTTCAGCTACGGCATGAGGAGAATATTCAGGAACCCTGCAAACACTGATTCCCGCATTTTTTGCTGCAGAAATATCAATATTGTTGAAACCGGCACAGCGCAGGGCAATCAGACTTACTCCTGATTGTTGCAGTGTACTGATTACAGGGATGTCGACCTTGTCGTTGACGAAACAGCATATGGCATCAAAGCCATTGGCCAGCATTGCTGTTTCATGTGTCAGGCGCGGTTGCAAGTAACTGAACTGGTGTCTGTTGTTGGCAAGCCGTCTGAAGTACCGTTCTTCATAGGGTTTACTGCTGAACATGGCTACTTTCATGATTACCTCGAATTATTCCTGCGTATCAGTTATATGATTGACGCATTTGATGCAGGATCAATGGCCTGAAAATTGCCTGTAACTCGATTGATGTTGATCAAGGCTGCAAAGATGCTAGCATATTAAGCTGATCCTGCAGTCAGAAGTGAAGCACCTTCTTCATGTCCGGAATTTTCATGCTTGATTTACTCCTTTCGCCCGGCCGGATTCTCAGGGATTTGGCCCACAAAGACGCGCTAACTATCGAAAAACTGGGTAAGCAACTGGTCTTCCTGTTGCTGATTCCACCCGTTGCCTCGGCAATTGGCGGCATCACTTTCGGCTGGCGTTTTGGCACCAGTGAACCACTGGTCTTGACGATGGAGCAGGGTCTTACCATCAGTTTTCTGTATTATATAGCCATGTGCATGGGCTATTTCGGTACTGTGTTTCTGGCCCGCTGGATGGGCAGCACCTATGGTGCGGAGATTTCGCTCGACCAGTACCTGGCGTTTTTTACAGTTGTGGTGGCTCCCCTTTGTGTAGCCAGTATCGCGCATCTTTTCCCCCATATTTTCTTCAATGTACTGGTGCTTGTACCTGCCATGATATGGAGCATGTTGCTGATGTATCGGGGAATGCCGGTGGTGCTGGATATTCCGCCCGAACGTGGCATGCTGATGTCATCTGTTCTGGTCGGATGGCTGCTTATTGCAGCAGTCAGTCTGCTGGGCTTCAGTATGGTGCTGTGGACAATAGGACTGGGCCCGGCCATTAGAGTCTGATTTACCCTTGCGGCAGACAGCATACCCATTGACAGACAGGGGGCAGGCTGGCATTGGCTGCCTTCGGATTGAAACTGAAAACTGGAAGTAATCAAAAAAATCATGAATAACCAAGCTGAGTATTTTGAAGACAGGGTAGTGTTGCGACTTATCCAGTTTTCAGTAGTGTGGGCGATCGTCGGCATGCTTGTCGGCGTATATGTTGCTGCAGAGTTCCTCTGGCCGGGTCTGGATTTCGGGCAATTCTGGCTTTCTTACGGGCGCATTCGACCGCTCCATACCAATGGCATTATTTTCGGGTTTGGGGTGTCTGCGCTCATGGCAACGGCTTTCTATAGTGTGCAGCGCACCAGTCATGTCACTCTGTTCATGCCCAAGCTGGCCTGGATCTGCTGCTATGGCTGGCAGGTGCTGGTACTGCTTGGAGGCATTTCGCTGCTGGCCGGGTGGACTACCAGCAAGGAGTATGCCGAGCTCGAATGGCCGTTCGATATTGCAATTACCGTGTTATGGGTTTCCTTCGGCGTGGTTTTTTTCGGCACTATTGCCAACAGGAAAATACGTCCCATTTATGTGTCGAACTGGTTTTTTGGCGCACTGATCATCGTCATTGCCATGTTGCATGTGGTCAACAATCTTGAAATCCCTGTTACTTTCGGAAAATCCTACTCTCTCTATGCAGGGGCACAGGATGCCATCGTGCAATGGTGGTATGGACACAATGCCGTAGGTTTTCTGCTTACGGGTGGCTTTCTTGGCATGGTTTACTATTTTCTTCCCAAGCATGCAGACCAGCCTATCTGGAGCTACCGGCTTTCCGTGATTTCTTTCTGGGCCTTTACCTACAGCTATATCTGGGCAGGTCCCCACCATTTGCATTACAGCGCTATCCCTGAATGGGTGCAGTCGCTGGGCATGGTCATGAGCCTGGTGCTGCTGGCACCTTCATGGGCCACAATGGTCAACGGCGTGATGACGGTCAGCAAGGCCTGGCCCAAACTCAAGACCGACCCTGCTCTCAAATTCATTGTCCTTGCACTTGCATTCTATGGTCTTGCCACCTTTGAGGGGCCAATGATGGCGATCCGGAGTGTGAATGTCGTGAGCCATTTCACTGACTGGACCATAGGTCATGTACATTCCGGCGCGCTCGGCTGGAATGCCATGGTGACATATGGCACTTTCTATTTCATGGTGCCAAGGCTGGTAGGGCGTGAATTGTACAGCTCCCAACTTGCCCATCTGCACTTCGTACTGGCACTGGCCGGAACGCTGCTGTACATCGTTTCGATGTGGGCTGCAGGTGTCAGTCAGGGATTATTGTGGTTGAGTGTCGACTCACTGGGTGAGCTTGGCTTCAGCTTCCGCGACATCATGGCAGGTATGCAGCCTTACTATGCGCTGCGTCTGATTGCCGGTCTGATCTTTCTGACAGGGACCATTCTGATGGGCTGGAACCTGTTCATGACCATGAAGGGCAGATCGCCAGTGCCCTGCAAACCCATGCCTGTTGCACCCGAATGGCAGGTGGCCCCGAAAAATACACAGGATGCTCCTGCAGTGGAGGCTACAGCATGAACGGTGTAAGTCTTCACAAGAAACTCGAGGAAAATGCAGGCCTGCTCATATTCGGCATACTGTTTGTTTCCGCCATTGGTGGACTGGTGCAGGTGTTGCCCAGTCTGTTCCAGGAATCACTGCAAACACCGGGTACACTTACCCGGGTCTACAATGCAGTGGAGCTGACAGGACGTGACATCTACATCAGGGAAGGTTGTCATGTGTGCCATACCCAGCAGATCAGACCGCTGGTGGCTGAAGTTGAGCGTTACGGGCCGTACTCACGAGCCAGCGAATTCGTGTATGACCGGCCATTCCTGTGGGGCTCAAAACGTACCGGTCCCGATTTGCATCGCATTGGTGGCAAGTACACAGATCTGTGGCATGAACTGCATCTGCTGGATCCGCGCAGTGTAGTACCTGAATCCATCATGCCTGCCTATCCCTGGCTTACTACCCGCATGGCCACTGAAACCGGCAACATCCAACGCAAGATGAAGGCACTTGCCATGCTTGGCCATCCCTATTCAGAAGCAGAAATTGAAGCGGCGCCTGCCCGGCTGGAAGGTGTAACGGAAATGCAGGCACTGATTGTCTACCTGCAGATGCTGGGCACCACTCTATCTCCGGAAGATGCAGCCATGGACATGTCCATGGCGGAGGGGCACTGACATGGCCTGGTTCATATTTGCGGGCGACATGCTGGTCATGTTGTTCATGACTGTACTTGTCATCTGGGTAGGTACTGCAGCATCACGCAAAACACTGGATTTCAGTGCACGAATACCACTGAATGATGATCAGGAGGTAAAGCAAACCCATGACTGACATGCCCAATGATTTCTGGAGTGGCTGGGTAGTACTGATTACCGTAATCAGTTTCATCGGTCTTGCCTGGCTTGTGCTGAGTGTCTATTTCCTG
>JAURLQ010000074.1 GCA_030831125.1 Gammaproteobacteria bacterium | reverse complement strand
TGAGATTGCGCAGACTTCAAGGAAACACGGATTCTCAACCGGGCTGTTCAGTCTTCTGGTAAAAAAGCTGCTGGTTGAACAGGTGGTCACGTTTGGTTTCTTGCAGCATTTTCACGCAGCCTCGCAGGCCTGTATTGGATGCTTCGACCACTGCAAGGGGAATGCTGGCGCAGTAATCGGCGTAACGGCCCTTGTCGTTGAAGCGATTGCGCAGCAGCACAGGTCTGTAGAGCCCTCTAAGATGCAACAGCATGTCTCCCATCAGGTAGATGCCATCCAGCGCACCCATCACAATGGCTATGTCGCCGGCCACAGAACCCAGAATCTGGATAAAGTCGCGCACGGTTCGCATACAAATTGCGTCGCCACCACGGGCACTGTTGGTGATGTCAGCAGCTTTCATTTCCCTTTCCTGGCCATGCAGGATGGAGTTGGCCCAGTACAGCAATGACAAACCAGGGCCTGAAAGCAGCCTTTCTACCGAAACCCTCGGATAGCGTTCCCAGCACAGTTTCAGCAGTTCGTACTCGTGTGAGTCGAGTGGTGCCCAGGCAAAGTGTCCCCCTTCAGACGGGATGATTTCTCCCGAAGGTGTCTGTCCGGCCACACCCAGTCCGGTTCCGGGTCCCACCGCAGCGTGAATGAACTTGCCTCTGGGTCTTTGCCTGCCCAGCCAATGCAGTTCGGAAGACACCAGGGAGCCAATGCTTTTGAGCTGGGCAGTGAAGTCGTTGATAAAAATTATTTCAAGGCCGAGCTCTTTCTGCAGGGTAAATTGGCTGAAGGCAAAATGATTGTTGGGCAGATCTATCCAGTCTTTTTCCACTACACCGGCCACGGCTATGCAAAGCCGTCCCGGATGCTTGATGCTGGAATCATTCAGGTAAGCCAGTATTACTTCCCTGAAGTGCTGGAAGTCTTCACAGGCATAGTTGCGAAAGTCATAAAGTGCATTGCCGTTTTCAGCAATGCAGGCAAAACGTGCATTGGTGCCGCCGATATCAGCGACGATGTTGACGGGGTAGTTCACGTATCCATCCTTGCCAAAATTGTCTAACCAGGAATGTTATCAGCTAATTGCTGACTAAGCCTGCAGCCTCTGCTGCGAGCCTGCCGATTTCCGACCAGTCTTTTTCTGCCATCAGGGCTTTGGTGGTCAGCCAGGTGCCACCAACACAGGCGACATTGGCAAGCGCGAGATACTCTTTGGCATTGCCCGGCTTGATGCCGCCGGTCGGACAGAACAGTGCCTGGGGCAGGGGGCCTGCAATGGCGCTGAGCATCGGAATACCGCCAGCGGCTTCAGCAGGAAAGAATTTCATTGCAGTTATACCCCTGTCCAACAGTGCCATGATTTCACTGGGGGTATTTACACCTGGAAGTATGGGAATTCCGTTGGCACTGGCGGCATCGAGCAAAGCAGGAGTAGCACCGGGACTTACAATGAAGCTGGCCCCTGCATTGATTGCCTGGTCAAGTGTTTGCGGATTGATGACTGTGCCTGCACCGGTGATTGCCTGGGGAAATGCCTTGCGTATGAGCGAAATGGCCTCCAGTGCTGCTGGTGTACGCAGGGTAATTTCAAGCACGACAAGACCGGCATTGATCAGACATTCGGCCAGCGGCAGGGCGTCTTCAGTGCGGTCCAGGGTAATTACCGGAATTACCGGTGCCGTATACATGATGTCGCGTATTGTTGTGCTCATGTCATTGGTGTCCATCAAAAAGAACGGAAGCACCATCGGTGGCATCACCCACCAACTGGCGAAATCCTGCAAAAAGTTCACGACCACAACCATGGCTGTGATCAACACTGCTGCCTGACACAGGTATACGCGATGCCAGTGTGGCTTCGTCCACCATCAGTTGCAGCGTACCGGTGTTGGCATCAAGGCGGATGATGTCACCATTGTGGATTCTGCCTATGGGACCACCCCGCGCTGCTTCGGGGCTGACGTGGATGGCAGCAGGTACTTTGCCAGAGGCTCCAGACATGCGTCCGTCTGTTACCAGGGCTACCCTGAAACCCCTGTCCTGCAGGACGCCGAGAGGCGTGGTCAGCTTGTGCAGTTCGGGCATACCATTCGCATGTGGCCCCTGATAACGCAGCACCGCAATAAAATCCCTTGCCAGTTTCCCTGCCTTGAAAGCCGCAACTATATCTTCCTGTTCATCAAACACGATGGCCGGCGCTTCAATGACTCGCTTGTCCGGATGAACGGCTGAAACCTTGGTCACACCTTTGCCGATGTTGCCATTCATGAGCACCAGTCCTCCGGTAGGCGCAAAGGGGTCGGAAACCGGGCGCAAAACACTGGTATCAAGTGAGGCGGAAGGACCCTCTTGCCATACCAGTTCGCCGTCGCGCAGCACGGGTTCCCGGGTGTACTGATGCAGACCCTTGTTGTTGGCTACCGTCATGATGTCGGCATGGAGCAGACCACCATCAAGCAGGGTTCCAATCAGGCCCGACATACCACCCGCTGCCTGGAAATGATTCACATCGGCTTCGCCGTTCGGGTAGATGCGTGTCAACAGGGGTATGCTTTTGGAGAGTGTGTCAAAGTCTTCAAGCGTTACAGTAATGCCGGCAGATCGGGCAATGGCAACCATGTGCAGGCAGTGGTTGGTGGAGCCACCGGTAGCGAGCAGGCCGACAAGTCCGTTGACGATGGCTTTTTCATTGATGATTTTGCCTATGGGGCGGAAATCTTCGCCGCTGGCTGTGAATTTCAGGATCTGCCTGGCGGCAGCGCTGGTAAGTGCATTGCGCAGATCAGTGTTCGGATTGACGAAAGAAGCGCCGGGCAAATGCAGGCCCATGATTTCAACCAGCATCTGGTTGCTGTTGGCAGTGCCATAGAAGGTACAGGTACCGGGACTGTGGTAGGAGGCCGATTCCGATTTCAGCAATTCATCCCGGCCAACCTTGCCTTCGGCATAGAGTTGGCGAATGCGTTGTTTTTCCTTGTTGGCCAGCCCGGAAGGCATGGGACCTGCAGGGATGAAGATCGCCGGCAGGTGTCCGAAGGTAAGCGCGCCTATCAGCAGGCCGGGGACAATCTTGTCGCATACGCCAAGATAAAGGGCACCATCGAACATGTTGTGGCTCAGGGCTACCGCAGTTGCCATGGCAATCACATCGCGACTGAAAAGCGAAAGCTCCATACCAGGCTCACCCTGGGTAACGCCATCGCACATGGCAGGAACACCACCAGCAAACTGGGCTACACCGCCAGCTTCGCTGATTGCCGATTTGATGAGATCAGGAAAATCCTTCAGGGGCTGATGAGCCGACAACATGTCGTTGTATGAGGACACAATGGCTATGTTGGCTTTTTCAGTTCCGGCCAATGCCTGTTTGTCGGTCAGGTTACAGGCTGCAAAGGCATGGGCGAGATTGCCGCAGGCCAGACTTCCGCGATGCGGGCCTTTGCCGACAGCGGCGTTCATTCTGTCCAGGTAGGCTGCCCGGCGCGCTTTGCTGCGTTCAGTGATCCGTGAAGTGACCTGCTCGATTACATCATGCATGCTGGATTGATTCCTTGTTGTTCATGGACACCAGAATACCTCAACAGGGCGCTGTTGCTGTTGCAGAAACAAGCTGATCGGGGATTTCTCGAAATCCTTTTCCACCAGTGCCTGTTGGTAAACATCCCGTTTTTCCTGTCCTGTTATCAAGAGCAACAGGTGTTCAGCCCGGAGAATGGCCCAGGGTGTCAGTGTCATTCGTGTTGTGAATGGTCCGGTTATACCTGAAGGGTTGGCCTCTATGGCAGCACACCATCGTATTGCAGTGAGCGCTGCACCCAGACCTTCGGCATGGGGAAACAGCGAGGCTGTATGGGCGTCATTGCCCATACCCAGCAGGCACAATGCCGGGGGCGGCAGACTGCGATAACGGTCACTGCAAGCCGGGACTGCCCGGGTAATGTGTTGGCCGGGAAGATACATCCCGGTGAAATTGTCCAGTGCGGCTTCGTTTTCAGCAAATGCCTCCCTGAGAGACTTTTCGTTACTTGCCCTGTTGTCGGGTTCAACCCAGCGTTCATCCACCAGCGCAGCATGAATATGTGTCCAGGGCAGGATGGCTTGTGCCAGCAGACGGTAAAGCGGCAAGGGGGTGGTACCACCGGAGAGCAGAATGCTGATATCACCATGGGTCTGCAGGCCTTGCGTCATGACCTCTATGCAATGCAGGTATATCGCGGCCAGCAAGCTGCCGGGGTTTTCATGAATGTGTTCAGTTATCATCGATTGCCATACAGCTTTGCAGGATGCCCATGTAACAGGTTGTCATTCCAGCCAATTGTGGCATGCAAGATTCCGACCAGAGCCCGGGTGCGAATGCCTGGTTGGAAATTGGCAGGTGCTTCACTCCAGGTTGGCCAGCATGTCTTCCACCATGGCTACCAGTGAATTGATCGGCCGGGCACAGTCGAGCAGGGTGATTTTCTCGTCTGGCTCCGGGGCCTGCATACTTTGCAGCTGGCTATCAAGCAGTAAGGGTGACATGAAATGACCGCTTCGTGCATGCATTCTCGCATCCAGACATTCCCGGCTACCGGTCAGCATGAAGCCAATAGTCTGGAATCGGGCCCCGAGTATGCGCCTGCGCTGGGCTCTGCGTATACCCGAATACGCCAGCACGCAACTGGTCCCTTTGTCGGCCAGTTCATCGATGATTACAGACATGCGCTCAATCCAGGCTGCCCGGTTCTCGTCATCCAGTGGAATCCCCAGATGCATCTGCTCCTTGCATTGCAGGGTATGGTAATCGTCGGCATCCAGATAGTGATAGCCGAAACGCAGTGCCAGCGCCTGTGCCAGCGTGCTTTTGCCACTGCCACATACCCCCATGATCACTATCAGTCTCGGGCTCTGGAATTCAGTCATGCCACTAATTTAGCACTGCAGTTGTTATAGGGTAAGCTCGACCGGTATCTGAAGAACCCGTATCGACAGGATTAACTGATGATAATCACCGTGATGCTTGGTATTGCCATTCTGCTGTTTCTGGTGCTCAGGGTGCGCATGCCTGCGTTTCTTGCGCTGTTGCTTGTCAGCATGGGTGTTGGACTCGCGGTGGGGATGTCACCAGGCGATCTGCTGACATCCATCCAGGCAGGCATGGGAGGCACACTCGGCTTTGTTGCAGTGGTTGTCGGGCTTGGTGCCCTGCTGGGCAGCCTGCTGGAACATTCCGGTGGGGTGCAGGTCATTGCCAATGCCCTGTTGGTTCGCAGTGGCATGGACAAGGCGCCATGGGCCTTGGGTCTGGTCGGATTTCTGGTAGCTATACCGGTGTTTTTCGATGTTGCCTTCATCATTCTTGTGCCCATGATCTATTCACTGGCGCGCAGCAGTCAGCGCAGTGTGCTTTATTTTGCAATGCCGGTACTGGCAGGACTTATGGTGACCCATGCCTTCATTCCTCCCACGCCCGGTCCGGTGGCAGTTGCCCAACTGTTGGGTGCGGATCTGGGCTGGGTGATACTTTTTGGTGCGTTGTGCGGCCTTCCTGCTGTGATTCTGGCAGGCCCGGTGTTCAGCCGTCGTTATCGAGACTTGCCGGCAGAAGATTTCCTTGCCCTGATGAAACCGCTTACCGGCAATATTCCTGACGGGCCACCTGGTAAAACAGGTTTCAGTCTCGGTACAGCACTGTTGCTCATCTGTCTGCCTTTGCTGCTGATCCTGCTTGCGACGATCAGTGGACAGGTAATGGAAGCTTCAGCACTGCGTGATCTGCTGGCATTTGTCGGCCATCCTTTCAGTGCACTCATGCTGGCCACAATACTTGCCTGGAGTCTAATGCTTGGAAAGGGCTGGCCCCGG
Organism: Gammaproteobacteria bacterium; assembly: GCA_030831125.1. Classification (GTDB taxonomy): domain Bacteria; phylum Pseudomonadota; class Gammaproteobacteria; order Pseudomonadales; family Pseudohongiellaceae; genus CAILUG01. The sequence continues at coordinate 38,433 of JAURLQ010000074.1, read as the reverse complement.
GAAAAACTGCTCGACATGATGGCCTGGGCGCTGGAGCCAGCAGGAATAGTAGTGCTGGTAACAGGTGCTGGTGGTGTGTTCAAGCAGGTGCTGACAGACTCGGGGGCAGGGCAGGTACTTGCAGAAAGTCTTTCCGGCCTGAGTATCGGGCCCTATGCATTTGCCTTTGTGGTTTCACTGGTTGTCAGGGTGGCTCAGGGTTCTGCTACCGTGGCAATGATAACGGCGGCGGGCCTGGCAGCTCCCCTGCAACAGGTACTGGGCCTCGACAGTGTGCAAAGTGCCTTGATGGTAACGGCCATTGCAGCAGGGGCCACCTCGGCATCGCATGTCAACGATTCAGGTTTCTGGCTGGTGTCCCGCTACCTGCATCTTGATGAAGCCGGTACGCTCAAATCCTGGACAGTAGTGTCAACCTTGGCCGGATTTACCGGATTTCTTGTTGTATTGCTGATTTCACTTTTCCTCTGATTTTCCGGAAAGTCAGGCTTTTCCGGGCCAAGCTGACCCATCAGATATGCTCTACAGTGCTGAGGGGGCATATATTATTGATAAATAATGCATAATTGTAATTTTGCCACCTGAAATGTCCAGGGATCATGCAGGCTCTTGCCGGTCCGCTCGGGCCGGTACCGTTCTTATGCTGTTGTTTTGCTTCGTAAAAACTTTCCTGTTCATATGCCACGAAATGTGCTAAATATGAGGATTGCTCACGGAACCGTACTGGTCGGTGTGTATTGTGTATGTAGAGGGGTGTTTTCCAAAACAAACTTGGCCGTCACCAAGGGGATCAAAGGTTACAAGGGATCAAAACAACCGTTTGTAGAACAAGTTGTAGAACAAAAAGTTCAACAAATCAATGCAGTGGGAGTACTGCACCTTTGGGGCGTCCTGTCAACCATGCGGGAGTCCTATGAAAACGTTATATACGAAAAGGGGAAATGGACACAGCGCCAAGCGTTGCCTGTTCAAGCCTTCAGCACTTTCTCACTCTGTTTCTGCTGCACTCGGCGCAGTATTGCTGGGTGGTTTTACTCCTGTGGCCAGTGCCCAGGATAATGCAACACTCGAAGAAGTTGTTATTACAGGTTCCCGTATTGTGCGGAGAGACTTCGAATCCAACAGTCCAATCACTACTGTGGATGCTGCCGACCTTGAAACCCAGACAGGTCTCAACCTCGAGTCTTACCTGAACCAGCTGCCGGAATACAACCCGGCCAACTCACCTGTTACTTCACAGGGTGATGTGCAGATTACCCCGGTGAATTCCGTTGGTATTGCATCTATTTCACTGCGTGGCTTCGGCCCCAACCGCAGTCTGGTGCTGGTCAACGGCAAACGTCCCACCCCGATCAATGCCCTGATGGTTACCGACATCAACGGTGTGCCTGGTGCCCTGATCGAGCGTGTTGAAACCATTACCGGTGGTGCTTCTGCCGTGTATGGTGCCGATGCTGTGGGTGGTGTTACCAACTTCATCCTGCGGACCAATTTCGAAGGTTTTGAGGTTGATTCCCAGTTCGGTACTACCGAAGCAGGTGATGGCGATGAATATCGTGTTTCTGCCGTGATGGGTGCAAACTTTGCTGATGGGCGCGGTAACGTAACCATGGGCCTTGAGCAGTATGTACGTGGCGAAGCGCTGGAAATTGAACGCGACATCTACACAGAAGACCGCTGGAACAACCCTCTGGCAGGCGGCGGACTTTTCCTGCAGGGTATCAACGGTTATAACTGTCTGTTCAACTGCCCTGCAGATGCCACACTCAATGGTGTATTTGCCAACAGACCGGCCGGCACCAATGTACTGGCCCCGAGCCCGTTCCGTTTCTTTACCGGTTACAACTTCAACTCTGATGGCACCATCTGGGTAGCCGGCTCCGAAGCCGGACAGTCCAAAGCCAAACTGGCACTTGATGGTGAGTACGCGCTCTCCAGAGGCTTCGACAACTCGATTCCGAACAATCCGAATGCCCCCAGAGAGAAGATCATCGACACCTACAAGTGGAACAACACCAGGGCATTCGTGAGTGCACCGCAGGATCGCTGGTCATTCTTTGCCAACGGCAGCTTTGACCTCAGTGATGACGTCAACATGTATGTCCGTTCCACCTTTGCCGAAAGTGAAACCGAAACCCTGCTGTTCGGTACCAACGCCATCTTCGGCTGGGAAGGCACCGTACCTTTCAATCCAACCACTGACAGCCCGATAGATCCGACCCTGAACTATCGTGACACAGCTGTTGTGGCTGCAGCACTTGCCAACCCTGCTGCATTCGCCAACCCGAATTTCATCGGCATGGGACAGGCTGGCGTACAGCATCCTGTACCGGTTGAACTTGCAGCCCTGCTGATGGGGCGTGGCAACCCCACTGGCGACTGGCAGCCCAACTGGAACCCGGATGACAGTCTGCCACCGCGCAGCACCTTCAACACCAACACAGTGTGGCAGGTGGAAACCGGTTTCAATATCGATCTGCCGGTCAAGGACTGGACCCTTGAGGCTTACTACTCCCACGGTGAGTCTTCAACCTACAACAATGCCGCGGGTAACATGTCGCTGAGCCGTTATCGTGCCCTTATCCGTGAACCGGGTTATGGTGCGGGCGCCGTGATTTCCGGCAACGCTACCGGTCAGTCGAGAGGATTTGGTGCTGCCGATATCACCTGTACCAGTGGTTTCTATAACACCTTTTTTGCAGGTGATGCGCCACTGTCCCAGGACTGTTTTGATGCGGTAAATGCAACATTGCAGACCAAGGCATCCAATACCCAGGACATCATCGAGCTGAACCTCCAGGGTTCACTGGCGCAACTGCCTGCCGGCGAAGCCCGCTATGCTGCCGGTTACCAGAAACGCCGCAACAGTGCCAGGTTTGTCCCGGATATACTGCAGTCCACCACCTCCTTCCTGGATCAGGTGGTCGGCGTATATCCAACCGGCAGTCTGGATGCTTCTACATCGGTAGATGACTATTACGTGGAGGCGCTCGTGCCTTTACTGTCTGGTCTTCCCGGAGTAGACATGCTGGAGCTTGAACTGGGTGCCCGTTTTTCCGATTACTCGGAAACCGACGAAGAAACCACCTGGAAAGCACTGGCCAACTGGCAGATCAATGACTGGGCCCGCGTTCGTGGTGGCTTCAACCGCGCCACACGCGCTCCCAACATTGGTGAGCTGTTCCTGAACCGTCAGGAAATCTTCCAGGTTGGTGGCAACAACTTCGGTGATCCCTGTGGTCTGCGTTCAACTGCTCCCTATGGTGCCGGTGGTTCTGCCGACCCGACACCTGCACAGCCCGGTGAACAGCCACCCCTGCTGGCAGCAGGCAACACCATTGAACAGGCCAACAGCACACGTTTGATCTGTGAAGCGGTAATGACACCTGCTGCTGTCAACCAGTATTACTCAGTAAGCAATGCTGGTGGCGGTGGTGGCGGTGCCTTCAACTGGGTAAACCAGGAAGGTAACTCGAACCTGGAATCAGAAACTGCTGATACCTGGACCCTGGGTGTAGTAGCCAGAGCGCCTTCTGACAACCCATGGCTGGAAGGTTTGAACGTTGCACTGGACTACTACAGAGTGGAAATCGAAGAAGCCATCATGCTGTACTCGGTGGATACTGCGAACTTCCGCTGCTTTGGTGAAGTTTTTGTAAGCAATGCTTCAGAAGCTGCCGCACAGGCCGCTTCCCCGGCTTGCCAGCTGGTGCCACGCAACCAGGCACTGGGTGGACCGCTGACCACAGCTGTTTCCTACGACAACCAGGCAACCATCGAAACTGCCGGTCTGGACGTTGCTATCAACTGGAATGCCCAGCTCAATGACATCGGCTTTGATCTGCCCGGTGGACTGGGTCTGAGCCTGTCAGCAACAATCCTGGATTATTACCGCACCAAACAGTCTCCCGCCAGCTTTGACGTGGAAACCGATTGGGCCGGATCTCTGGGACCAAACCTGTCAGGTACCAACCCTGGTGCGTATGACTTCCGTCTGTTCGGTAACATCAGCTATTTCATGGACAACTGGAGTGTGAATTTCCGCTGGCGCCATCTGCCGGAAGTGAACAGTGCCAACTATGCCAGCCAGCAGGCCATCATCAGGAACAATGCCAATGTGTCCGCCGGTGGTGATGGTGTAATCCTGTCCTACACTCCGCTGACTGAAATCGCTGCTGACAGCTACAATATCTTTGACATGTCCTTCAACTGGAATGTCAACGAGACCTTTACTGTCCGTGGTGGTATTACCAACCTGTTCGATGCCGAACCTGAAACGATTGACAATGCCGGCTTCCCGGTTGGCACCAATCTGGGTTCAGTGTGCGGTGGCGCAGCAGGATGTATCAACCCGACTGCCTTCAGCTTGCCTTCCATCGGCGGCTACAATGGTGGTTATTACGATACACTTGGACGTCGCTTCTTCGTCGGTCTGAAGGCAACCTTCTGATCGGTAGAAAGGCTGAAAACAACGGCGGGCGCGAGCCCGCCGTTTTTGTTTATGGTAAAAGGACAATCCAGCAGAATGGGAAACCAGTCTGCCGGTCATGAAAACCAATCGATTTGCCCAATGGTGAAAAAGCACAATGAGAATATCGACATTGTCTATCAGAAGTTTCCTGTTGTTCCTGGTGCTGATGTGCAGTGCAGGCAGCAATGCCCAGGTTGTGGATATAAGCGAATGCAGGGCACTGACAGATCGTCTTGCCCGCTTTGATTGCTATGAAAAACTCGCAGAGGAGCCAGACCCTGTTACAACCGGGCAGGTCATTAACGAGTCCTCCATTGATGCACCGGTACAAATACCTGCAGAAACACCGGCAGTATCAACTGTTGAGTCTGTTACCCGCCCACCTGCCATACAGCAGGAAGAAGCAGTCAGGGAAGAACAGCCTGCAACGGTTGCTGATTTCGGACGGCAAGGGCAGGAGAGTGCAAGACTTGTCACTGGCGAGGATGAAGAATCCGAGTTGCATGATGAAATTACCGCGCTTGAGCAGTCCGGTCCCAACCGGTGGCTGGTTACTCTCTCAAGTGGACAGGTATGGCGCCAGATGGAAGGCAAGCCCTACAGATTGCGTGTGGGCGATGAGGTGCGGATCTACCAGACCTTCTGGGGTAACGCTTACCGGCTGACGGCTCCCAGACTGGCCAGTTTCATTCAGGTAGAGAGAGTCAAATAAGCAGACTGCAGTTGCCCATCTTGTGGGGGGCACAACGGTTACAGCGCCATGTCACTGTCAGACATTCTGTTTGAAGACACAAAAAAAACCCCGGCAGGCCGGGGTTTTTTATTACTGTCAAAAGTTCAGCCGCCAAGTGTTTCGATGTAGGCAGCAACGTCTTCCATGGCCTGGTCATCAACCAGAGTCTGTGCCATTGGTGCCATCTGCATGCCATAGGTGTCGCGTGGGTTGGTGCCACGAACGCCGCTCTTGAAATTCTGCAGCTGACGGATGAGATACCAGGGCTCCTGACCGGCCAGTTTCGGTGCATTCAGGGCTTCCAGACCTTCACCGTTTACACCGTGGCAGGCGCCACAGGTTGCGTAAAGGGTTTTACCACGAACAGGATCGCCTGCGGCCATGGCACCTGAAGAGACAACAGAAACCAGAGCGGTTACAGCTAATGCAAATTTCAACTTCATTTGTTTACTCCTTGGAGAGTTGGATGTGGGGATTTTGCTAATGTCAGAATTCGTTGCAATAAAAGGGTCATTCAATCTTGATGCAAATCCGGTGCCGGCTTTCAGTTGTCCTGACGATAGTTCGGCAGGTGCTTGTACGATGCAGGCAGATGCCTTCAATTCAATTGCCCTTATCTGAATCCATTACGGCTGAACACCGACTTAACAAAAGACCCTGAAAGGCATCTGGAGGCGGTATTGCACTTGGCTTGTGAGGTGAGTCACATCAGGCAAAGAGTTGTGTTATCTTTGCCGGCCGCAAAAACGGGAGTGATTATAGCAAAATTTCCCCGTTCTTCAGGAAAATTCAGCACTTTTTTCACAGGCAGTCTGCATGAGCATCAAATCGGATCACTGGATAAGACGCATGGCCCGCGAGCAGGGCATGCTTGAACCCTTCGAACCTGGCCAGATCAGGACCGTGGCGGGACAGAAAGTCATTTCCTACGGCACTTCCAGCTACGGCTACGATGTGCGCTGTGCCAACGAATTCAAGATATTCACCAATGTCATGACATCGAATGTGGTGGATCCGAAAAATTTCGATGAGTCGAGTTTTGTCGGAGTTACCGCCGATTGTTGCATTATTCCCCCCAATTCCTTTGCACTGGCGCGCACCGTGGAATATTTCCGGATTCCAAAAAATGTGCTGACCATCTGCCTGGGCAAATCCACCTACGCCCGTTGCGGCATTATTGTGAATGTGACCCCGCTGGAACCCGAATGGGAAGGGCATGTGACCCTGGAGTTTTCCAATACCACGCCACTGCCGGCAAAGATCTATGCGAATGAGGGCGTCGCCCAGATGCTGTTTTTCGAGTCAGATGAGCAGTGTGATGTCACCTACAAGGATCGCAACGGCAAATACATGGGACAGACCGGTGTTACACCACCCAGGCCCTGAGGACTACACGTGCTGAGTGCCAGTGGTCTGTATTGTGAACGGGATGAAAGAGTCCTGTTTTCCCGACTGGATTTTGATATTTCAGCAGGTCGTGTCCTGCAGATACAGGGCTCCAATGGCAGCGGTAAAACTACCCTGTTGCGCATACTTTGCGGTCTCAATGCCGATTATGAAGGAGAATTGCGCTGGGAAGGCAAGTTGATAAATGCCACAGTGGAGCACTTTCGTGCCGGTATGTTCTATCTTGGGCACAGTCCAGGTATCAACAAGGCACTTACACCGATGCAGAATTTGCGCTGGTTCTGTGCCAATCGTGGTTTTGCCGATGATGCAGCCATCATCGCAGCACTGGAAGAATTCGGCCTTTCTGTCTACAGGGATATTCCCTGTTTCCAGATGTCTGCCGGCCAGCAGCGCCGTGTCAGTCTTGCTCGGCTTCCTCTGTCTGGTGCATCACTGTGGATACTGGATGAACCTTTCACAGCACTTGATCGCAGAGCCGTGGCAGATCTGGAAGCGAGGATTGCAGAGCATGCCAGCAGTGGTGGCGCCGTTATTCTGACCACTCACCATCCCCTGCAACTTTCCTGTGCGCTCGAGATCATCAATCTTGATGAAAGAGGGCCGCAATGAACCTGTCAGGCTCAAGACAGACTTTGGGAACTGGTGCCTCCCTGGCCGCCACCCTGCAACGGGAACTCCTGATTATCCTGCGCAGCCCCGGCGATATCGTCAATCCACTGATGTTCTATGTGATTGCAGTATCGCTGTTTCCGCTGGGTGGGCAGGCAGATGCCGAGTGGCTGAGCGGGATCGCAGCCGGGGTGATCTGGGTGACTGCACTGCTTGCGGTGATGCTTTCCATGGAAAGCCTGTTTCGCAGTGATTACGAAGATGGCTCGCTGGAACAGTTGTTGCTGTCGCCTCAGCCTTTGTATTTCCATTTGCTGGTCAAGGTTCTGGGCCACTGGCTTTTGACCGGCTTGCCGCTGGTGCTCTTGACCCCTGTGTTGGCCATGATGCTGGCACTACCGGGGGAAGCCTACTGGCCACTTTTGCTGGGTTTGCTGCTGGGCACCCCTACATTGAACCTTATTGGCGCCATTGGCATGGCTTTGACCGTGGGCCTCAAACGCAGTGGTGTACTGCTCGCTGTGTTAGTATTGCCGCTTTCAATTCCCGTGCTGGTCTTCGGTTCCGGCATGGTACAGACCACACTGAACGGGCTCCCATATACCGGGTTGGCAGCAGTGCTGGGCGCCTTGCTGGTGATGACGGTTTCCCTGGCACCACTGGCCATCGGGGCTGCACTTCGTATCAGTGTGAACTGACAGGAAAAGACAAGACATGTGGCAGTGGTTATACAGACTGGGTTCGCCCAAACTTTTCTACGACATGACCACCGGATTTCTGCCGTGGTTAACAATCGTTACATACTTCCTGCTTATTGTGGGGCTAGTGTGGGGTCTGGGATTCGTACCGCCGGATTACCAGATGGGGGATAACTTCAGAATTGCCTATATCCATATACCCATGTCCGTCGGGGCGATGGGGATTTATGCCATGATGGCCTGTATGGCTGCCATGCACATGATCTGGAACATCAAACTTGCGGATCTGGTGGCACGCAGCTGTGCAGCGCTTGGTGCTACCTACTGTGCCCTGAGTCTGGTTACAGGTTCGCTCTGGGGCAAGCCGACATGGGGTACATACTGGATCTGGGATGCAAGACTGACGTCAATGCTGATCCTGCTGTTTGTTTTTATTGCGATCATGGCCCTGCGCAGTGCCTATGATTCTGAAAATTCGGGTTCAAAGGCTGCTTCGGTACTGACGCTGGTTGGGGTGGTGAATCTGCCGATCATTCATTATTCAGTAGTGTGGTGGAATACCCTGCATCAGGGGGACTCGATTCTGGGTGTCAGCAGTCAGTCGGCCAACCCGCCTGAAGTGTGGAGCCCTGCGTTTTTTGTGGGACTTGGACTGATAGGCTTTTTCTTCCAGGCATTGATCAGGCGGACACGCAATGAAATTCTGCTGCATGAACGCAGGTCCCAGTGGGTACAGCAGTTGCTCACGAGCAAGCAGCTGCAGGAATAGACAAGATGCCACAGTTCCAGTTTGACAGTCTGGGGGATTTCCTCAGCATGGGAGGCGATGCCTTCTTTGTATGGGGCGCATATGCTTTTTTTGCAGTGAGCATGATCTGGCACATCATCCAGCCGGGTATGCAGAGGCGTAAAGTGATCAGGCTTGTCAGGGCCCGCATGCAGCGGGATCAGCAGTAAGCAGGTTGAACCAATCGATATTGGATTCCGGAGTAAAGAGATGCATCCAGCACGCAAACAGAAACTGATGATTGTCCTGTTCATCCTGCTCGGTTCAATGGTAACTGTGGGTTTGATACTCGTTGCCTTCAATGAAGGCCTGAATGTGTTTTTCACCCCTACAGAGGTTGCTGAGGGCAAGGTGGAGGCGGGCCAGAATTTTCGCATAGGTGGCATGGTCAAAATGGGCTCCGTGGTCAAGGAAGGACTGGAAGGAACAGACATTGAATTTATTGCTACCGATACCAACAAGGATGTCTCGGTACGTTATACCGGCGTACTGCCTGATCTGTTCCGTGAGGGGCAGGGCGTGGTAGCAGATGGTTACCTTGACGAAAACGGCGTATTCCAGGCGACCCAGATACTGGCCAAGCATGACGAAAACTACATGTCTGCCGAAGTGAAATCTGCCCTTGATGCCGGAGAGCGGAAACAGGCAGAAGCAGCCATGGCCGCAGGACAAACACCATGATTCCTGAACTGGGACACTTTGCGCTGATCCTGGCGCTCTGCCTGACCGTGATGCAGAGCCTTATCCCCATGGCCGGGGCTTTTACCGGCAATGTGGTGTGGATGCAGCTGTCACGCTCGCTCAGCAGTGGCATCTGGGTATTCATGATGCTGAGTTTTGCCTGTCTTGCCTGGGCATTTCTGCATGATGATTTTTCAGTTATCTATGTGGCGCGCAATTCCAATTCCCTGCTGCCGGTGTACTACAAGTTTGCCGCCGTGTGGGGTGCCCATGAAGGCTCCCTGCTGTTGTGGGTGCTGATTCTGGCCACCTGGGCCTATGCCGTGAGTCTGCTCAGTCGAGACCTGCCGATCGACATCCTTGCCAGGGTACTTTCAGTCATGGGCATGGTCACCACCGGTTTTCTGCTCTTCATGATCTACACATCAAACCCCTTTGACCGGCAGTTATTGAATGCACCTGCCGAAGGCGCAGATCTCAATCCGCTGCTGCAGGATTTCGGCCTGACCGTACATCCGCCTTTCCTCTACATGGGTTATGTGGGTTTCTCGGTTGCATTCAGCTTTGCAATTGCAGCATTGCTCACCGGGCGACTTGATGCAGCCTGGGCGCGCTGGACACGTCCCTGGACCAATGCGGCGTGGGCTTTCCTGACTGTTGGTATAGCTCTTGGCAGCTGGTGGGCCTATTACGAACTGGGCTGGGGCGGCTGGTGGTTCTGGGATCCGGTGGAAAATGTAAGCTTCATGCCATGGCTTGTTGGTACAGCCCTTATTCATTCACTGGCAGTGACAGAAAAACGCGGTGTATTTAAAAGCTGGACAGTATTGCTTGCCATTGCAGCGTTTTCCCTGAGCCTGCTTGGTGCCTTCATTGTGCGTTCCGGTGTGCTGACTTCCGTGCATGCCTTTGCGGTAGATCCGGAACGTGGCATGGTCTTGCTGGTATTGCTGCTGGTTATCATCGGCGGCTCGCTGCTGCTTTATGCGCTGCGTGCACCGGTAGTCAAGGGCACCTCATCGTATGGCGCCAATTCAAGGGAAGTGTTCCTGCTGCTGAACAACATACTGCTGGTAGTGAGCATGGCCATGGTTCTGCTCGGCACCCTGTTCCCGCTGATGAGCGAAGCCATCTATGGCGAGGCCAACAAGATTTCCGTAGGGCCGCCTTATTTCAATATCCTGTTCCTGCCCCTGATGGCACTGGTGGCATTTTTCCTCGGTGTATCAACCTTTACGCGCTGGAAGCGCACCTCCTTCAGTCATCTGAGGCAGCAACTGACCAAGGTGCTGATCGCCAGTGTTTCGCTGGGCATCATACTGCCCCTGTTGATTACGATGCAGATAAAACCAGGTGTGATGCTGGCTGTGGCACTGTCTCTTTGGATTGTGATCGGACTGGGCAAGGACATCATGGACAAGACTGCCAACAAGGTTTCGCGTATTGCCGGCCTGCGCAGTCTGAGTTTGAGCTATTGGGGCATGCAGACAGGGCACTTCGGTTTCGCCGTAGTCATTCTCGGTATCTGCCTGACCAGCAATTACAGCGTTGAGGAAGATCGCCGCATGGCACCGGGCGACAGTCTCACCATAGGCGCATACGAATTCATCTTCGAAGGCGTGGAAGAGCGCGCTGGCCCGAATTACATGGCCGACTCTGCCACCATACAGGTGCTGAAAAACGGCAATGACTACCTGACCATGCATCCGGAAAAACGCCGCTACTATGCACGAGGTGATATTCAGACTGAAGCTGACATCCAGGTCGGATTTTTCCGCGACCTTTTCACCGCACTGGGTGACCCGCGCGGAGAAGGGGCCTGGGTGGTACGTATACACTACAAACCTTTTGTTTTCTGGATCTGGCTGGGTGCCTTCCTGATGTCGGGGGGTGGGGTGTTGGCTATTCTTGATCGTCGCTACCGTACCCGGGTGCGTGCAGGCAGTGCTGCAGAAAAGGCAAGGGGTGATCGTGTGACAACAGGCGGGGAGGCCACAGTCTGATGAATGCCAGGGCCAAATTGCTTATCCCGGTTGCCGTATTCTCAGTGATGCTGGGGCTGCTCTTTTTCGGACTGAACCCCGAACGGGATCTGAACTATGTGCCATCAGCGCTGGTGAATCGTCCCTTGCCGGTATTCGCTCTTCCGGACCTGTTCGATGAGAACGGCACAATCAGTTCCAGCGAACTCACCGGTGGTATTTTCCTGGTCAACGTATGGGGCACCTGGTGCCCTCCCTGTCATCAGGAACATCCCTATCTTGTAGAGATAAGTGAAAACGAACCGCAATACACCTGGATAGGTGTGAACTACAAGGATGATCTGGAAGATGCCCGTGATTTTCTGGATGAACGTGGTAACCCGTTTGCCAAAACGGTTGTGGATACAGATGGCAGCCTGGGGATAGATTTTGGAGTTACTGCTGCACCGGAAACCTTTGTGGTCGACAGCACTGGCACCATTCGCTATCGGCATGTCGGGCCCATCAACCACGAGATATGGGCGGAAATTTTCGAACCCATCCTGGCCCAGATTCGCTGATGAAACTTTCCCTTGCATACAAACTGCTGCTGCTGTGGCTAATGGCTTCCGCTTGCAGTGCAGCTATTGAAGATCACGAATTTGCTTCCCCGGAACAGGCACAGCGCTATCAGCAGTTCACCAATGAATTGCGCTGTCCGCAGTGTCTCAATGCCAGTGTTGCCGGATCCGATGCACCAATTGCCGCAGACCTGCGTCAGGAAGTTTACGAGCAGATGCAGGCTGGCCGCACTGACGAAGAAATCATGGCCTTCATGAAGGAGCGCTATGGCGACTTCATTTCCTATCGACCACCACTGAACAGTGCTACCTGGTTCCTGTGGTTCGGTCCTGCTGCTCTGCTTCTGGTGGGTTTCTTTGTACTGCGCCGGATGCTGCGCAGCATGCGCAGCTTCAATACGGAGGCAGGACTGAGTGCAGAAGAACAGCAAAAGCTGCAACGATTGACAGGTAACAACGGAGACACTGGCGCATGAATATCTGGCTGGTGTTTGCCTTCATGACCCTTGCTGCCATGGCCTTTGTGCTCCTGCCTTTGTGGCGTGCCCGCGCAGGAGGCACGACAACAGGTGTTGAACAGCGCAAACAGAAAAATCTGGATGTTTACGCCCAGCGTGAACAGGAGCTGGAACAGGAAGTCAGCAGTGGCCTGATTTCCGAAGAAGACCGGCAGGGCATGCTGGTGGAACTGCAACGTTCCCTGCTTATGGATATGGAAGCATTGCAGGACGCCAGCTTCAGAACGAGTGCAACCATGGCCAGGGCAGTGCCTTTGGTGCTGGTACTTTTGGTGCCGGTGTTCAGTTACTGGCTTTACCTTCAGCAAGGCGCATCACAGGACCTTGCCATCCCCCGGATCATTACTGAAATCCAGAATGCCGAGGATGAAGAAAGCCAGTTGCAGGCCCTGAACAATCTTGCCGACACGCTGCTGGAAAGGTTCGAACGTCGCCCCGAGGACGTTGAATCTGCCTATATGCTGGGTACCCTGCTGCTCGAACTGGATCGTATTGATGAATCGGCCGCTACTTTTGAAGCAATGCTGGATGTACTTGAGCCGGGCCCGAACCGTGCAACCGTGCTGGGGCAGCTTGCCCAGGTGCGTTATGTACAGGCCGACTCCACGATAACGCCCCAGGTGCAGGCAACCATGGACCAGGCACTGGCCCTGAATCCGAATGAAAGCACCGTCATGGACATACTCGCGATAGATGCGCTGCTGCGTGAAGATCTGGTTGCAGCACTGGCCTACTGGCGACGTGAACTTTCCTCACTGACGCCCGGCAGCCAGAAGGCGGAAGGTCTGCGTCAGCGTATTACAGTCCTTGAATCGTACATGTCGGAAGACGAAAAGGCTGAGGTTGCCGCTGCGAATGTACCGGTCAAGCTGAGCATCTCCCTTGCTCCTGAACTGGCCGCTTCTGTTGCTGATGATATGCGGCTGTTCATTTTTATTCGTAATCCCCAGGGCGGGCCACCTATCATTGCGCAGAATTTATCGGAAGTCCCTGAATTTCCCTTCGAGATTGTGCTGGACAACTCCATGACCATGCTCGGCACACAGCTCTTGCCAACGCAGCAGGTGGTGGCAGGCGCGCGCTTATCAAGAACAGCCACTGCACAGCCGGGTGATCTGCAGGTTATCAGCGATACCTTTACCCCGCAGGCTTTGGGTGCTGAAACATTGTCACTGACGATTGATACTGTAGTTCCCTGAATTTTCCTCACGGCTGATGAGTTCAACCATGCCAGCAGGCAAGTTTTCTGCGCTTGTTTCCGCTTTCAGTAATCGCAATTACGCGATCTATATCAGTGGCAACTGTCTGTCGCTGATCGGCTTCTGGATGCAGCGGATTGCAGTAAGCTGGCTGGCCTGGGAAGTGTCTCATTCAGAGTTCTGGGTAGGGGCAGTGGCTTTTGCAGAGCTTTTTCCCCTCATTATTGTCGGACCACTGTTCGGCGTATGGGCCGACCGCTTCGACCGCAAGACCCTGGCCGTTGCGCTGCAAACCTCAATGATGTTCCAGGCGCTGGCTCTGTTTGTCGTCATCAGCATGGACATGCTGACCATCGGACTGCTTTTCTCCCTCACCTTGCTTGAAGGCATAGTGCAGGCAGCCTATCAACCAGTGCGACTTTCCCTGATCCCGAATCTGGTCCGCAAGCAGGATCTGGTGGCAGCAGCAGCCTTCACAGCCGTAACCTTCAATGTGGCGCGCTTTGTCGGGCCTGCCATAGGTGGTGTTGTCATGGTGCTCTACAGTCCGGCGTGGGCGGTACTGTTCAATGCCCTGAGCTACATGATCATCATTTTTGCCTGGTATTTCATCCGCATTCCACCAAGGCAGGGTAATGCACCTCTCAAACAGTCGCTGTACCGCGACATGAAGGACGGTTTCTTCTACGTTGTGGAGCAGCCGGCCCTGTTGGCCATGTTTACCCTGCTGACCATTATTGCGCTGTTTGCACGGCCGCTGACTTTCATGCTGTCTGCTTTTGTTGGTGCGGTATATGAGTCTGGACCTGAAACGCTGGCCCTTTTCACGTCCAGTGTGGGTGTTGGTGCCGTGCTTGCCGGATTGAAATTATCCATGGATGGTAAAACGCGGGGCCTTATCCGCAGCATCCTGCTCAGTACCCTGGTAACCGTTGTTTCACTTATCTGGTTTGCAAGCACCACCAATACCGTGCTGGCCTGCGTGCTCATATTCTGTTTCGGGTACGCGATTACAATCTGCAGTGTGGCCAGCCAGACCCTGGTGCAGAACAGTATTGATGATGATATGCGGGGCAGGGTGCTGAGCCTGTGGGTTGCGTTTACCCGTGGTGCGCCAGCCATTGGTGTACTGATTATCGGCTGGTTTGCAAACCGCTTCGGCCTGCAGTGGCCGAATATCATTGCAGCGCTTTTGTGCCTGTCTGGTGTGCTGTTGATGGTCAAACAGCGCAGGGAAATGCGAAAGTTCTTTGAAACCGGGAATGATGAGACAAGTCAGGCTTGAGTTCAGTGTCATAGTGATTATTGGATGAAACTTTTGAAGGAACGAAATTGAAGTGCTGGACACCTCGGCTCCGGTTTGTTTGCCTCCCGGTCACTGCAACCGTACTTTCGCAGCGCTGCGGTGCGGACGGCCAGAGGCCTTGCGCTCCTCGCTTTCCCTGCGCAAGTACGCCTTCAGGACGTGACCTTTATGGTCGGCAAACAAATCCGGCTCCTCGGCTATCCGGCATCGTGTCTTTTTTGAGGTCTTGTCTGAATCTGCCACTGGCATTCCCTGCTGAATACAACCAGTACTTGCAAGCCCGTGAACTGAACGTATTCCCGCTTCGAGGCAAGCCGGGAGAAGCGAGGACTGTCTGAGCCCTGCAAGGGGGAGTTCCGCAGCGCCGGCGTGCCCAAAGCGGAGGTTCAGGGGCTTGCAAGTGCTGGTTGTATTCAGCATCTCCACCAATCAAGTGAACGAAAGCCTTGAATCTAGCAGCAATTCCCAAAAAGGGAGATTTGGTGAATCCTGCATGAAAGCCTTGTCAGGCTGTTGCCCAAAGCAGGATAGTGTTAACCTGAGCGAGTCGGAAAGGGGTGTTACCGGCTTGATAAATATAGAAAAAGCCACAATATCGACATTGAAAAAGAGGCTTTCATGAGATTCAGACAGTTGCTGAAAAACTTGTTGGCAGTTGTGATTTTGATGATCACGACCTCGCTTGTGCATGCCAGTGAAAACTTCTCCGCCACTGAGCTGGCAGACCACCTGCAACTGGTTACCGGGCCATCAGGCAATACGCTGGTGGCAGAAGATACCGACGGCCTTGTACTGATCGAAGGTGTACCTGCAGAATTTGCCGGTGAGTATCTGGATTTTGTCCGTGAACTGACCGGACAGCAGCACATCAAACAGCTCATTCACACCCACTGGCATCCTGACTCTGCCGGGCTCAACCAGATCCTGGGTGACGCCGGTGTTGAAATCGTTGCCCATGCCAACACCCGCCAATGGCTTGGTGCAACCATCCGCAAACGCGGTGAGGAAATACTGCATACCCCTCTCCGGGGTGATGCCTTGCCCAAGACATATTTTTTTACCGATTACAGCATTCCCTTCCATGAAGGCAGTATCGAACTGGGCTACCTGTTGCAGGCACATACCGATGGCGACATTTACGTGCATTTCCCCGGGCAGCAGGTGCTGTTTACCGGCGGGGCAGTAATCAGTGATGGCTGGAGCACCGTGGATGAAACCACCAACGGCTTCATCGGTGGTTTGTCCGATGCCTACGACACGCTTGCAGCACTGGTGGATGAACAGACACGAGTAGTCCCTGGCAGTGGCCCTGTGCTCGACAAGACTGCCTTCGAAGCACAGAAATCCACGTACCAGAGTCTTGCTGCGGAAATGGTCACACTTTTCCGCAAGGCACTGAGTGCAGAAGAAGCCGTGCTTGCCAATCCGGCCACAGGCCTGAAACCCGAGTGGGGCGATCCTTCAGAATTTGTCAGGCAGGGGCATCGCAGTTTCTACGGACATCTGCGCGACAGTCGACATGTAGGGACGATGTACTGACTGGAAGCCATGAGTCAGAGGTTAGAGGTTCGAAGCAGTATTCCGGTACAAAACAGAATGATGAAAAGACGCAAACTACAAACAGGAATCCCCAGGACAGCAATGGCGTTTGTCTGCTCCGCTGTGTGCGCTTCATGGGTACAGGGTGCAGCGTCGGAGCATGCGCAGCAGGTGGCTGCAAGCTTTGATGGCATGCGCGAAGCCGATCGTCAGTTCGCGTTTCTTGGCGACAACTGCATGGACTGCCACAACGCCACCGACTGGGCCGGCAGCCTTGCCTTTGATCTGATTGCGCCCGAAGAAATAGCTGACGATGTTGCAGTTTGGGAAAAGGTCATAAACAAACTGCAGGGCAGGATGATGCCACCCGCCGGTCAGCCCCGTCCTGATAATGAGGAAACCGACAGATTTATCTCGTGGGTGGAATCCTATCTTGATCATGCTGCAACTCTGCAGCCTCATGCCGGTCGTGTTGGCTTGCACAGAGTCAATCGCAAGGAATACGCCAATGCCGTGCGTGATCTCTTTGGTATCGAGGTTGATGCATCATCATTGTTGCCTGCTGATGCCTCAGTGGAAGGTTTTGACAATATAGCCGAGGCCCTGCGTGTTTCTCCTTCTTTTCTGGATCAGTCACTGACAGCCGCCCGTGTTGTGGTGTCACAGGCCATCGGTAATCCGGAGCCAAGGGCGGGAGGCACCACCTATCGTGCAAGCGGCAATCAGCAGCGACATATTGCGGGACTTCCGCTTGGTACACGGGGAGGGCTGCTGGTAGAACATTATTTTCCCGCCGATGGCGAATATGTGCTGAATATCGGCAATCTGGTGCAGGCACTTTGGGGCTTCAACCAGGAATTTACCCATACCCTGATTGCGACTCTCGATGGCGAGCGCTTTTTCGAACTGGATATCGGGGGCGGTGAGGATCTGGAATATATTGACCAGACCGGCGATCCCGCTGTTGATGAAATCAACTCACGTATCAAGAACATCCGTTTCAGTGCCACTGCCGGACCACACAAACTGGCAGTAACATTTGTGCATCGTTCCTTTGCCGAGTTCGAAGGCACGCTGCATTCCATGACGCCGGGTGGCGCTCAAAATGTCATCTCCCTGAACAGTATAGAACTGTTGGGCCCCTACAATCCGGCCGGATTGAGCAGCACACCAGCCAGAGACAGGATTTTTACCTGTTATCCACAGGCTGCAATTGAAGAACGAACCTGTGCCGAAGAAATCATCGGGCGTATAGCCCGTCTGGCATACAGGGGGCCGGTTGCCGACACAGACATGGCGCGCTTGATGAATATTTACGACACCAACCAGGCTGAACGCGGTTTTGAATTGGGTGTGCGCTATGCACTTACGGCAGTGATTGCCAGCCCCAAATTCCTGTACCGGGTTGAATCGGTGCCCGAATATGCCGAGCCGGGCTCCATCCATGCCCTCAGTGGACTTGAACTTGCATCACGCCTGTCATTTTTCCTGTGGAGCAGCATTCCCGATGACGAGCTGCTGACACTTGCCGAAAACGGCAGCCTGGGAAATGAAGAAGTACTGACAGCCCAGGTCCGGCGCATGCTGGAAGACCCGCGAGCAGAAACGCTGGCGTCGAATTTTGCAACGCAGTGGCTGAACATGGCCAAGCTTGACGAAATCGATCCTGACCCGGCACTGTTCCGCGATGTGGATCGTGGCATTCGGGATCTCTTCCGCAAGGAACTGCAGCTATTGAGCAATGATGTATTCCTGAACAACAAGCCTGTTACAGAATTGCTGACTGCCGATTACAGCTATCTCAATGAAAGACTGGCATTGCACTATGGCAATGAGAGTGTAAAAGGCGATGCCTTCCGCAAGGTAATTCTGGAAGACGAAAGACGTCATGGTTTACTGGGCAAGGGAGGATTGCTAATGGCATCTTCCTATCCGGACAGGACCTCTCCGGTTTTGCGAGGCGCCTATGTACTGGAATACATCCTTGGCACACCCCCTCCGCTGCCACCACCCAATGTCGAAGCATTGGTGGAGAACAAGCCAGGACAGAAAGCGCTGACAGTGCGTGAACGACTTGCTGTACACAGGAATAATCCGAGTTGTGCCGGCTGTCATGGATTCATTGACCCGATGGGTTTCGCACTTGAAGGATTCGATGCTGTGGGCAGGGCAAGGACCATAGACAGATTTGTTGGTGCACAGGTTGATACCAATGGTGTTCTGCCGGACGGAAGTCTTATCCATGGCATCAATGACCTGCGCGATTCCATTATGGAACGCCCACAATTGTTTGTTGAAAATCTGACTGAAAGCCTTCTTCTTTATGCTCTGGGCAGACCTGTTGAAGCCCTCGACATGCCACTGGTGCGCCGTGCTGTGAAGGAATCTGCAAAGAATGACTATCGATTTTTTGATATTGTCGCCAGTATCGTGAACAGCGAACAGTTCATGTATGTGCAGGCTCCTGAAGCAGGACAAAACGAACAATCACTCGCAACTGTGGCAGCACAGTAAGACAAGACGACGCGGATAACGAGTCAGGGGGAAGACCCATGTTCATTACAAAGAAACATCTTTCAAGAAGACATGTACTCAGGGGCGCTGGCGCCAGTATTGCACTGCCGCTGCTTGATGCCATGATTCCAGCGGCCACTGCCCAGGAAGCTGCAAAACTGCGCATGGGTTTTGTTTATGTGCCGCATGGGGCAGTGGCTGACAACTGGTCTCCGACTGCAACCGGCAGTAGTTTCGACATGTCGCCTATACTCACTCCACTGGCCGACCTGCGCGAGCAGATGACCATTATCAGCGGTTTGCGCAACAGGCCCGGCGAAAGTTCCGATCCACACGCCATCAAGGCAGGCACCTGGCTGCGTTGTGTATCTCCTGACGGCAATGGCAATCCTGCAGATGGTATTTCCTGTGACCAGCTTGCAGCACAGATGCTGGGGCAGAACACACCTTTTCCTTCACTGGAGGTTTCCACAGTGGATGGCGCTTCCGGCAGTTTCTCTTCTACCATTGCCTTCAAGACACCAACACAGCCACTGCCAATGGAGGCCAATCCCCGCAAACTGTATTACCGTTTGTTCGGGCAGGGTGATACGAATGAAGAAAGAGCCGACATCGCAGCTGAAACCAACAGCCTTCTTGATTATGTAATGGCAGATGCTGCAAGTCTCAACAGGGAACTGGGTGCATCCGACCGTGTCATGATGAGCGAGTACCTCGACTCTGTAAGGGATATAGAACTGCAAATGCAGAAACTGGCAGAGCAGGATATGTCCAATATCAACATTCCTGATGCGCCTGTAGGCACGCCGAATACCTTTCCGGCGCATCTTGACCTGATGTACAGCCTCATGGCCCTGGCTTATCAGGCAGACCTGACTCGTGTAATTACGTTCATGAGCGACCGTGAAGTGAGCATGCGTACCTACAATCACATCGGCATTGCCGACGCATTCCATCCGCTTTCCCATCACCAGAACGACCCGGCCAAACTAGAGCGCCTGACACGTGTACAAACCTGGTACCTGTCTGCTTTTGCCAAATTCGTGAAAACGCTTTCCGGAATGCCTGATGGAGATGGTTCCATACTGGATCACTCGATGATCCTGTATGGCAGCGGTATGGCCAACAGCAACCTGCACAACAACGATCCCCTCCCGGCAGTGATACTCGGCAAGGGTGATGGCAGGCTCAAGGGTGGGCAGCATCTGCAGTTTGCCCAGGACACTCCCCATGCCAACCTGATGCTGACCATGCTCGACAAGGCCAATGTGCCTGTTGATCACCTGGGCGACAGTACAGGCCTGCTGGCTGGCGTCTGAGGATCTTTCCGGGTATGCATAAACCAACCACGTTGTTGAAATTCAGTACAGCCCTGCTGACTTCAGGCTGTTTGCTGTTGTCTGTTCCTGTGTTTTCGCAAAGTCTGCCGCAACTGGTAGAGGAACAGGATTTTGACGGCGCAATGGCCTTGGTGACTGCCGGGGCAGATGCCAATGCACTGTCCGCAGATGGCACCAGTGCCCTGCATTGGGCTGTTTACTGGGGCAATGTGGAGCTGGTGGAAAGACTGCTTCGTGCAGAAGCCGATCCGGATACCCGTAACGACTATGGTTCTTCACCCATGATGGAAGCAGCCACGGTGGCCAACACCCGGATACTGGAATTGTTGCTGGATGCCGGTGCCGATGTGGAATCACCCAATCCTGAAGGACAGACCGCGCTCATGGCTGTAGCGAGAACCGGCAATCCTGAAGCGGCAACCTTGCTGTTGTCGCATGGCGCTGATGTCAATGCAGTAGAAGGCTGGGGTGGGCAAACAGCCCTGATGTGGGCCGCAGCACGCAAACATCCGCAAATGCTGGAACTGTTGATAGAGCAGGGTGCCGATGTTGACTATCGTGCAATAGACCGCGACTGGGAAAGACGTATTACTGCAGAACCACGGGTCAAGGACATGTGGACCGGTGGTTTTACAGCGCTGTTGTATGCCGTAAGGGAAGACTGTCTTGAATGTGTCAGGATACTCCTTGATGCAGGTGCGGATATCAACAGGCCTGATCCGGACAATGTTTCTCCATTACTGCTTGCATTGATCAACATGCGTTTTGATATTTCAAGATATCTTGTCGAACGGGGAGCTGATGTCAACCAGTGGGATTTCTGGGGACGTACACCGCTGTATGCTGCAGTTGATATGAACATACTGCCGAACAGCAATCGTGGCGACTTGCCGCCAGTTCAGGAAACCACCGGTCTTGATATTGCACGCATGCTGCTCGAACGTGGTGCAGAACCAGACTACGCATTGAAACTTTCACCCCCGGCCCGGGAAATCGTCTACGACCGCGGTGGAGATTATGGTGTCATGACAACCGGTTCTTCCCCGTTGCAGCGCGCTGCCTATGGTGCCGATGTCGATGCCATGACCTTGTTGCTTGAATATGGAGCGAGAGTTGATCTGGCCAACATCAATGATGTTGATCCATTGGTGGCACTCATGAACAACGGTGGAACCCGCAACCGCAACAAATCAGAAGAAACTGTTATTGCCGGACTCCGGCTGCTCATGGATGCCGGTGTTGATATCAACAGCAAGGGTGGTCGCGGGGGAGAAAGTCCACTGCATTCCGCTACCAGACAGGACTGGAAAGCTGTTGTGCAATTTCTGGCAGAAAATGGTGCCGATCTGGCTGCTGTTGACGCTGCAGGTCTTACGCCTCTCGACCGCGCCATGGGAAGGACCGGCAGAGGAGACGAAATCAGCACCGACATTGCAGCAGCGCTGGCTGATATGGCGCAGTTACTTCAAAACCTCAAGGGGAGCCTCTCCAGAAACTGAACACCCGAACCAGTTGCTTACGGACAGATCTGCATCTGTCCATAGGCTGCTGGATTGTGTTCATGCAAATTTCAACCTTGTCATCATCATTATTTGGCAACCTGCCGGATCAGGTTGCCTGTGCGCTTACTGAAAAGGGTTGGGGCGTGTTCGATCATGCCTTGCCTGAAGAGCTGGCCGAGGCTCTGCTGACGGAAAGTCGTCACAACGAGGAATCGCTTTACAAACCGGCTGGTACAGGCAGAGAGGGCCTGCACCAGACTGAAACGGAAGTCCGTGCGGATGACATCCAGTGGCTCAAGGGAACAACAGAGACACAAAGCCAATATCTTGATCTGATGGAACAATTGCGGACTTGTCTCAACCGCGAACTGTTCCTGGGCCTGTTCGACTATGAATGCATGTTTGCCCGCTATCTTGAGGGAGCGTTCTACAAAACACACCGCGATGCCTTTGTCGGAGAACGCAACCGTGTGCTTTCAACAGTACTGTATCTGAACCCCCGGTGGCAGGAGAGTGACGGTGGACAACTGGTGCTGTACAGGCAGGACGAAACGACTGAACTTGCCCGGATTCTGCCAGAGCATAACAGGCTGGTACTGTTTCTCAGCGAGCAGTTTCCGCATGAAGTACTGCCTGCAGGGCGTAGCCGTTACAGCCTGACAGGTTGGTTCAGGGTCAACTCGCCTGAAGGCTGGAAAAGACCTGTCTGATTTCTGGTGATTATTGCAGTACCGCCACACTCTTGATCTGGGCGTACACCAACATGCCTTCAGACAAACCCAGCAGTGCTTTTGATTTGCGGGTGATACGTGCCAACAGTTCAATCCCTTCAAGTGCCAGCAGCACGGTATCCTGGGAATCTGAACAGGCGAATACCGTTTTGATGGTGGCCGGGAAAATGTTCAGGATGCTGGTTTGCTGCTGGTGCTCGATGGTCAGGCTGACATCCTGCGCCAGAATACGGACCCTGACTGGCGTGCCTGCTGCCATCTGCCTGCCACTGACCTGCATATTGCCTCCGGCGAACTCCAGCGTCAGCAAACCGTATTGCTGATCATATCCAGTTACTGTGGCATCAATAACCGATTCTGCATCTGCCCTGCTGGCAAGGCTGCATGCGGGATCGGTCAGCATGGCAGAAAACGGGCCTGCCGTGGTCTGGCCCTGTTCGATCAGCAGCAGGTGATCGGCAAGCTGGGCAACTTCCTCGGTAGCATGACTGACATAGAGCAGTGGAATTTTTTCAAGTTCGAGCAGCGCCTTGAGCTGTGGAATAAACGTTTGCCTGAAATCATGATCCAGCCCGGCAAGGGGTTCATCGAAAAGCAGCAGCGGCGGTTGGCTCACAAGCGCACGGGCTATTGCCACTTTCTGTTTCTGGCCACCTGAAAGATCTGCAGGAAAAAGTGTCAGCAGGTTTTGCAGCCCCAGAAGACTGATGATTTTTTCCAGCACCATTTCTGGTGTGTTGGCCAGGCATGCTGCAAAACGCAGGTTTTCCATTGCCGATAAATGGCTCAAAAGATTGTCATCCTGGAATACAAATCCGGTTCGGCGCTTGTGGGCAGGAACAAATACCGTTGGATCCTGCCATATGGTCCCCTTGAAACCAACACTGGTATTCTCGTATCTGTCCAGTCCCGCGATGGCGCGCAAGAGGCTGGTTTTACCACAGCCCGACTTGCCAAAGATGGCCGTAGTGCCATTTGCAGGAAGTGAGTGCATGACCTGCAGTGAAAAATTGCCGCGTTTTATGCAGACTGACAGCTCCAGCTTGCTCATGACTGCAATACCCGCATTCTGCCCCTTACTGCATATACCCCCAGCAGTACGAGAAATGAAAACAGCAGCAAGCCTGCGGACAGCAAATGTGCCTGGGCATACTCCAGACTTTCAACGTGATCATAGATTGCAATCGACAATACGCGGGTTTCGCCGGGGATATTGCCTCCTATCATCAACACTACACCGAATTCACCCAGTGTATGGGCAAAGCCGAGCATGGCGGCAGTAATGAAGCCTGTCCTTGCCTGAGGCAGCACTACTTTCAGGAAAGTATCAGCAGGATGGGCACCCATGGTGGCCGCAATTTCAAGCGGCCTGCGGCCTATGCTCCTGAAGGTGTCCTGCAGTGGCTGCACGACAAAAGGTAGCGAGTAGATCACGGAACCGATGACAAGTCCGCTGAAGGAGAAGGCGAGAGTGTCAAAGCCTAATGTGGCCAATGGTCCACGGGAGCCCAGCATCAGCAGCAGATAGAAACCCAGCACGGTAGGGGGCAGGACCAGTGGAAGTGCAATCAGGGTTTCAATGATGAAACGGAAGCGCCAGCGACTGCGAGCCAGCCACCATGCCAGCGGTGTGCCAACAAACAACAGGAGCAATGTAGTGACCAATGCCAACTGGAGGGTGAGAAACAATGCGGTGGCGTCAGCCTGGGTCAGCATCAGGGAAGTCCGTAACCTGCATCGGCAATTATTTCTCTTGCTTTGCTGTCCTGCAGGAACTGCATGAATTCGCGTGCAGCTACACTGTCCCTGAGAATGACAGCCTGCTGTTCGATGGGCTTGTATAGCGCAGGAGGGGGTTCCCAGCTGCTGCCTCGTGTCGGACCATCAATTTCCTGCCATTGCGAATATGCAATGAAGCCGAGTTCAGCATTGCCACTTTCCACAAACTGGAGGGTCTGGGCGATATTTTCGCCCTGCACGAGCAGTCCCTGAAGCTGTGTCCACAGTCCGAGTTTTTCCATCACTTGTTGTGCAGCCTGTCCATAAGGGGCCAGTGTGGGGTTGGCTATTGCGAGGTGCCGGAATCGGCTTGTGGCAAGTACACTCGCGTTTGTGTCAATCAGATCGGGATCGGGACTCCATAAAATGAGTCGGCCCAGCGCATAGGTAATGCGGGTGCCATTGACCATGTTTCCCTCTGATTCAAGCAGGGCAGGACGCTGGGTATCGGCAGCAAGAAACAGGTCGAAGGGAGCGCCATTGACTATCTGGGTGTAGTGCCGGCCTGTGGATCCGGGGCTGAGTAGCAGTTCATGACCACTGCTGGCTTCAAAAGCGGAAGAAATACTTTCCATCACAGGAACAAAATTACTCGCCACGGCAACGCGCAGGGTAGCCGCAAGGCTGCTGCCTGCATACATGCAGGCAAGAATTGTGGACAACAGTATTGTGGCTGATTTGGCTGACATTGCGGCTTCAGATAAAAATGTCTGCGCAAGGTTACGCAAAGCCGTATGGCTCTGCAATCTGAACCGGTATTCAATAGTGTGCAGGCTTGCAGCAGGGTCTGGCAGTGATCAGATTGAAAGAATGGTGTAGATATCCAACTGTTCTGTACCACCTTCAAACATGGCCTTGCCATGGTAGCGGCTCTTGGCCTTGTCCCTGACAAGTTCCCAGGCATTTTTTGTCACTGAAATACCATCCGGCTGGGTATAGGAAATGAGCCTTTTTGACTGGATGACCGCATTGCCCCATACGTCGAAGGCACTTCTGGTATTGCCCACCACACCCGCTATGACAGGGCCGCAGGCAATACCGATTTTGAGCTTCCATCCACTTTTCAGTGTCCTGGCACATTCCTGCATTTCAAGCGCACACCTGACAGAGGTTTCTACACAGCTGGTGTTGGGTGAGAGTACATTCGAGGTAAAAGTGAAATTGCAGCCACTGAGCTTGATCTGCTCAACCCCGTGACTGGTGGCAATGCTTTCAAGTGCAATGGCCATTTCCTGGACACCGGCTACCAGTTCTTCTGGAGGCAGTTCATTGCAGATAGCCGAGAAACCGGCAACCTCGGTATAGATTACGGCAGCGTCTTTTTGCAGATGTGGCTGGTATTTGCCCTCATCGTTGAGGGCCTGAAGAACTTTTGTCGGGAACATGCTGATGAGCAGTCTGGAGGTTTTTTCTTTCTCGTTTTTCAGGGCTTCGAGAACAAGGGCTTCCTGTTTCTGCAATCTGCTCTTTTCGAGACACACATTCACGCGCGCCTTCAGGATGGCAGGTTTATAGGGTTTCTGCAGGTAGTCCTCGGCACCTATTTCCAGACATTCGGCAATATCTTCTGCATCACTGGAGGAGGAAATCATGATGACTGGCACATCGACATAGGGGCCTTCGGCTTTCAGTACCTTGAGGATTTCCAGTCCAGACATACCCGGCATCATGTTGTCCAGGAAGATCATGTCAAAATCGGTATGTTGGGTCAGCGCCCGTAATGCTGCCGCGCCGTCTTCAACCGCGATAACCTGCAATCCGAATCCTTCCAGATGTTTTTGCAGCAGCAAGCGGTTGATCTGTTGATCATCCGCGACCAATACCTTGTTCATCAAGCCTTCCTGATCGGGTTACTGCACCATTTTTCATTGAATGGTTTGTTATCCACTATAGACGAGATCCTGAATCAGCACCCTGTATATTCAGATCTTTATTCGGCTGAAGACCTTGCGGATATTGTGCTCGAAGATATTGGCTTTTTCCTGTTCACTGATGCGGGCATTGTCTATATAGCGCTTGGTGTCATCGAAATAGTGGCCGGTTTCGGGGTCAATGCCACGCACAGCTCCGATCATTTCCGAGGCAAAGAGGATGTTCTTGTTGTCAATTACATCCAGCAGCAGATCAATACCTTTCTGGTGGTATACACAGGTGTCGAAAAAAACGTTGTTCATCAACAGCTCGCTCAGCGGCGGCAGCTTGAGCATGTCGGCCAGTCCGCGAAATCTGCCCCAGTGATAGGGAACGGCACCGCCCCCATGCGGAATAATGAACTTGATGGTCGGGAAGTCCTGGCAGACGGTACTTTGCATCAGCTGCATGAAGGCGGTTGTATCTGCACTGAGATAGTAGGAGCCGGTTGCATGGAAGGCCGGGTTACAGCTTCCACTCACATGGATCATTGCAGGCACATCATGTTCCACCATTTTTTCGTAGATCGGGTACCAGTATCGATCTCCCAGTGGGGGGGAAGTCCAGTGTCCACCGGAGGGATCAAGATTCAGGTTACAGCTGACAAAACCGAATTCGGTTACACATCTTTCAAGTTCTGCGACGCTGTTGGACAGGTCAGAACCGGGTGACTGGGGCAGGGCGCAGCCCCCGATAAAGTTCTCCGGGTAAAGTTCGGTAACACGGTAAATCAGCTCGTTGGTATGTTCTGTCCAGAATTTGCTGGTCCATGCATTACCTACGTGATGTTCCATCCAGCTGGCCCGGGGAGAGAATATGGTCACGTCCGTGCCCCGTTCACGCTGGAGTTTGATCTGGCCTTTTTCGAGGCTTTCACGGATCTGGTCATCCGTGATGTTGACGATGCCTTTTTCACCAATGAATCCGGGATCTTTCTTGAGATCGGCTTTCTGGGTGTCGCGGTAGACTCCGAGCCCATCAGGTGCAGTGGTGTAGTGGCCATGGCAATCAATAATCATGCAAACAAACTCCGGACAGCATTTGAACAAGCTGCGAAGATTACCAAATTTTGTCCTGTCACGGCATTGGCGCAGCCGGCTGATAAGGGAAAATAAAGAGGATTTTTCCGGTATCCAGGATCCGGAACCATTACAAGTAAAAGGCAGTAGAGCTGGGCTTTACTCCTGGAGGAAAGTAGAATTTCAGGAAAGTTGTGATCAGACAGTCACTTATAGTCGAAACCTGTGTCACTGCTTGAAGAATATGTATAATTGCCATTCCAACGCGGGGGAAGAAACATGAGCACTCAGGACAAACGGGAAATACAGGAACTGGTTGATAACTGGTCAATATTCAGCGATTCAGGAAACTGGGAACGATTTGCCGAATGCTGGCATGAAGGCGGTTTCATGTGTGCCACCTGGTTCCAGGCCCCTTGTGCAGATTTCATTGCCGCCCGACGCAAGGGATTCGAGAACGGCGTAAGCATTATTCATTTCCACGGTGGTTTTACCTGCGATGTGGCAGGGGAGCGAGCTGTTTCCCAGACCAAGATGACCATCGGTCAGCGTGCCATGGTGGACGAAGTTCTGGTGGATGTAGTCTGCACCGGACGTTTCTTTGATTTCCATGAAAAAAGGCAGGGTCGCTGGGGTATGGTGCGGCGCCAGCCCATTTATGAAAAAGACCGCATGGACCCGGTTGACCCCTCTGCAAACCTTGCGCTGGATCAGCAGTTGCTGGCTTCTTTTCCGCCGGGCTACCGCCATCTGGCGTATCTGCAGTCCAAAATAGGTTACAAGGTGGCCAAAGGTGGTCTGCCGTCAATAACGGGGCCGGAAATAGAACGACTCTATACACAGGGCAAGGCATGGCTTGAGGGTGCAGACTCTCCCGGTCGCCCGGAACTGCAGTTCTGATGCTGACAAACTGACCTCATGCGCAATCGTTCTCTGAAGCTTCTGACAAACATCCTCCTGGTAATGGCAATCATATTGCCCTTGCCAGCCAGTGCTGTTTCTCTGGGTGACGAGCTGGTCATGTCCCGTCTGGGAGATCCGGTAGAAATAGAGATTGAAGTGCTGCAGTGGCAGGATCTTGATATGGACAGGGTCCAGATCGGCGTTGGTACACCAGCGGAATATGATGCCTTCGGCCTGCAAAGGCTCCCGGTGCTGGATACACTCAGTTTCAACCTGATCGGGCCTGACGGTGCCGGTCGGGTGACACTGCTGGTCAGCAACAGGGGACCTGTACTTGAGCCCTTTCTGGAGCTTCTGATGGTGATGCGCTGGCCGGGCGGTTCACTGCTGAGAGAATATGTGCTGCTGTTTGATCCACCCGGACTGGAGCAGCCTCAGGAACAGGTAACAGAACTGTCAATGACCAGTGAAATTACCGAACCGGTTTCAGCAGCAGTTGCAAACGGACCAGCCACAGTAGTGGAGACTCCCATTGATCCAGAAGCGGTTGTTATTGAGCCAACGCTCCCGCCAGCCACAACAGAACCTGAGGTACCCTCTATCAGGAATCAGCTGGCCATTGATGTGGCACCTGTAGCCACTGTGGTGCCTCCACGAGTGCCATCAGCAGAAGCTGGGCAAACAGGCAGGCAACGTTATCAGGTGCAATCGGGCGATAGCCTTTGGGATATCGCCGGCAGTTATCAGCAGGGTAATCCTGAAAGTGACCTGTATCTCTTTCTGGTCAGCCTGCATGATCTGAACCGGGATGCCTTTATCAACGGCAATATTTCGCTGCTCAAAAGTGGTTCCATGCTGCAGATTCCCACAGCAAGAGACATGAGTTTGATCAACAGGGCCGCAGCCCGTCAGATTTTCGAGCAACGCTGGGAAGAAGGGACCGAGCGATTTACGCTGGCCCGGCAAGGCGAAGCCTTACCCCTTTTCAGTGAGGTTTATGCCAACAACCTGCTGTAAAGTGAAGTTTCCCCGATTGCGGCAGAGCCTGCCCTGCCAGCCGGTATCGAGTCTACGGACCTGCGCGAGGAACCGGGCCTGCTCATGCCGGCCTCAGACACGCCGCTTATTGCCACAGCGACAGTAATCGACAGTCCCCAGTTGACACAGGTCGAAATTGAAGCAGTCACAGAGGAAGCTGCCACTGATGAAATGTCCGCTGCCCCAGTGACCGCTGGCAATGAACAGTTTGCATCAGGTCAAATTTCATCAGTGACTGCTGCAGATTCTCCACAAACACAAAACCCTGCTTTGGATGTGGTTACAGAAACGGCGATGCAATCGGAAGTTGAAAGTCCACAGACATCAACTGGGCAAGAGTCTGTTACTGGCATCAGAGAGGTATCGGGAACTACTGCTCCGGGATCCGGTAATGGGCTGCCGATCAACCTTGCGCAGTACAGTGATAATCCCTATCTGTCGGGTATCAGTGAAAATGCCCGCAGCATCAAGTTGCTGCTGAGTGTGCGTCAGGAAAGACTGGACAATATCGCAGAAAATGCCATTGCACGTGACTATGAAATGGAGCAGGCCAGAGCAGCAACTGCCTCCATTCAGGCGCAGCTCGTCCTTTTGCAGAGGAAATCCGGTACGGGCTTGCTGTCTCCGCAAACAGAAAAAAACCTCGCCCTGGCCATGCTCATGCTGACCTTGCTTGGTACAGGTCTGATTATCCGTGAAACCACCCTGATCAGAGCACGTTACTAGCTTTGCAGAACCGCTGTTTGAGCGGATCCCGACAATCGGGGATGTACAGGTGCCAGTACTGCCAGCTCATATCAAGCACAAGGCAAATGCGTTATTATTCGCTTCCATTTGTCGATAAACCGATGTGATGCCAGATACCCCAAAAACCATGCTGACAGACAAATTCGGACGCACAGTTGACTACGTACGCCTGTCGGTGACAGACCGTTGCGATTTCCGCTGCGTATACTGCATGTCAGAAAAAATGACTTTCCTGCCACGCAATGAAGTGCTGTCTCTGGAAGAACTGTTTCTTGTGGCGCAAGCCTTCACCCGCCTGGGTGTAAAGAAAATACGACTTACTGGTGGTGAACCGCTGGTACGCAGAGACGTGCTTTCCCTTGTCAGGAACATTGGCGCATTACCCGGTCTTGAAGAGCTGCTGATTACCACCAATGGTTCCCATCTTGAGCAGATGGCAGATGACCTCAAGGCGGCCGGTGTAACCCGTATCAACATAAGCCTTGATTCACTCAAACCTGACCGATTCCGTCAGCTAACCCGTACCGGGGATCTTGACCAGGTCATGAAAGGTATTGAAAAGGCCGTGGCAACAGGATTCAGGGCTTTGCGTATCAACAGCGTAATTCTGCGTGGTCGCAACGACGACGAAATAACGGATCTGCTTGATTATGCAGTTTCACTGGGTATCAATATTGCCTATATCGAAGAGATGCCTCTTGGGGAAATCTCGGATCATGACCGTCAGGACACTTCTGTCAGCAATGAAGACGTGCGCACTATCATAGAAAAATCAAGGGAGCTGACACCTGTCGTGATGAAGACAGCCGGGCCTTCCCGTTATTACAGGTTGCATGGCTGTGATACGAAGGTCGGATTCATTTCCCCGGTATCCCACAATTTCTGTGAAAGCTGTAATCGTGTCAGGGTTACCGTTGAAGGGCGTTTGCTGTTGTGTCTGGGCAATGAACATTCGGTTGATCTGCGCAGCATTCTTCGTGAACATCCCGGTGATCAGGCCTTGTTGATGCAGACCATGGAAAAAGCCATGGACCTGAAGCCCGAACGGCACTATTTCTATGACAAGGATGCTCCACAAATAGTGCGTTTCATGAACATGACCGGCGGTTGACCAGCCAAGCAGGCCAGCTTCTTCACTCTCGTCATGACCAGCGCCAATACCCGGTATCTTTGCCATCAATTTGAAGTCTCCTTCTGAGGAAAACCCCATGGCTGGCAACAAGCCCAACGAACAATTCATTTCTTTGAATATCGCTGTAGTTACAGTTTCCGATACGCGGACTGATGACACCGATACCTCCGGACAGTATCTGCAGCAGGCACTCACTGATGCCGGACATCACTGCCATAGCAAACAGATATGCAAGGATGATGTTTACAGGTTGCGGGCACTGGTTGCTGCACTGATAGCAGATGATACAGTCAATGCCATTCTGGTAACTGGTGGCACAGGTTTTACGCGCAGGGACAATACGCTGGTATCGCTGACCCCTTTACTGGATTCTTCCATAGACGGATTTGGAGAGCTGTTCAGACATCTGTCCTACAAGGAAATAGGCACTTCAACAATCCAGTCCAGGGCATTTGCAGGACTCAGCAACAGCACTGCAGTTTTCTGTATGCCGGGGTCGACAGGAGCATGCAAAACTGCCTGGACAGGCATCATTGCTGAGCAGCTTGATAGCCGGCATAGACCATGCAATTTCGTCGATCGACTTCTGCTCAAGGGCAGTATTGACTGACCAGCGTCTCAGCTGACCAGATAAGTGCCATGATTCATGGCCAGTATGGGCAACAATTCAATCAAGGAAGGACAACAATACTGACTTTGCAGCAGCCATGAGCTTTTCGGCTCAGGCTGCGGCGCGGTCTGCAGGCTGGATGGGACAGGATACGGAGGAGGGGAGGTCCTGTTTCTGGTCCCGGGACTGCATTCAGAGTGAAGCGTAGAGAGTTACTACAGGTACTGCCAACAATACGATGGACAGGCACACTGACCATGCAACTTCAGCTACAACTTCGGGGTCTTTGAATTTAACGCTCATCTACAGCTCCTTTTAAGATCAGATGATTAAAATATGCATCCTTGGTAAGAATGCGGGGCGCATGGTAACACAGTGTTACCGCTATTGGTAACAAACCTTGAGATATTTTGTGTGATCCAGGTCACTTTTACGTATTTTTTTGATTTCTCAGGCACGCCAACTTATTAAATAACATAGCCTTAGTGATGAATTCTGCATGATTGTGAAGATCAGGTAACACATTTGTTACTTAATTGTCGAAATTGGTAATTATCATGAAAAATTGTAAGGTTTTTTACAAGTGTTACCCGGGATCCGCAATGTCGGTAACAAGTCCCCAAGGGCTGGCTGCCTGGATTTTCAGGTATTGCTGGCATGGTACTGACCAGCCTGAGCGGCAAAAATGTAGCAATAGGAGAGGTGCGGCAGCAGGATATTCTGGAAGAATTGCTGTTGGCACGCGGTGCACATGTAACAAAAGTGCCTCTTGTCGCTATTCTGGATGCCCCGGATCCAGCGCCGGTACTGGGCTGGATTCAACGCTTCATCCAGGAACCACCCAGAATGCTGATACTGTTGACCGGTGAAGGACTCAGGCGTCTTTTCAGTCTTGCCCGGACCAATCATCTTGCTGAGCCTTTTATCGTTACTTTGACCCGGACTTCACTCTTGTGCCGGGGTCCCAAGCCTGCACGGGCTGCCCGCGAACTGGGTTTGTCAGACACTATTGCTGCCCGGGAGCCGACCACAGACGGCGTTATTGCCACGCTGGCTGGCATAAATCTGCAAAACTGCAGGATTGGCGTACAGTTGTATGGTGAGGAACCCAATCTGAAGCTGATCAGTGCACTGGGCAAGGCAGGGGCAATAATCGATACGGTTGCGCCCTATGTCTATGCTAACAGGGAAGATGAAAACCGGGTTGTGGATTTCATTCACATTCTGCAAAGCGGTGTGATAGATGCTGTAGCTTTTACATCCCAGCCCCAGTTCAAGCGTTTACAAACGGTTGCCACGGCTCGGGGGATCGGGCAAGAGCTGCGTCAGGGACTGGAGAAAACCGTTATAGCAGCAGTAGGACCGGTTGTAAGGGATCAGCTTGAAGCTGCCGGCTACACCGTAGCGGTCATGCCAGAGCGCACCTGGTTCATGAAACCACTTGTTACAGCATTGGGACGTTACTTTGAGAATACAGGCGAGCATCCCTTATAATCGACCGCGGTTTGAGGAGTGAGAAAATCATGAAAAGACTGTTGATTGCCATATGCCTGCTTTGTACAGCGCTGGCTGCTTCGGCCCAGGAAGCGCCGGAGCGTGATCCCAACGAACTCTATGCTGTGATTGTAACCAATCGCGGCACCATGGAATTTCTGCTTTATCGGCAGGTTGCACCCCTTACTGTCACGAGTTTTGTGAATCTGGCAACAAGAGGATTCTATGACGGGCTGAAGTTTCATCGTGTCGTGGATGGGTTCATGGCCCAGGGGGGAGATCCCAGAGGCAATGGCAGTGGCGGTCCCGGCTATGAGTTCGAGGATGAAATTGCCTTGCGACTGAACCAGGAAGGCATACTGGCCATGGCAAATTCCGGCCCCAATACCAATGGCAGCCAGTTCTTCATTACTTTTGCCTCAGCACCCCATCTGAACGGTGCCCATACCGTCTTCGGGCTTGTGCAGTCTGGCAGAGAAGTCATAAGACAGTTGCGTATCAATGACACCATTGAATCAATCACCATTATCGGCGATGCGAAAAAATTTCTGGAAAGAAGGAAGGACCAGGTTTACCAGTGGAACCGGACACTGGATTTCAATTTCAGTAATCTGAAAGCGCCTCTGACCGACTGACTGATCAGGGGGATGGCACAAGCTCAGGATTCGCTGTCTTCTGATGCCTTTTCAGTCTCATCCATTTCCAGCCAGGGGTAGATGTAGAATATCTGTGCAACGGAAGCGAGTACCAGGATGCCCATACTGCCAAACACCTTGAAGTCTACCCAGTAGTCGTGAAAGGTGAAGGCAACAAAGAGGTTGCTGCTCCCCACGGCAAAAAAGACCAAAGCCCATCCCAGGTTGAGACGTGTCCAGCGCTCATTCGGCATGTTCACAAGGTGCCCGAACATGTTTTTTGCCATGTTCTGTTCTCCGATGAACTGACTGCCCAGAAATACCAGTGCAAGTATCCAGTTCACGGCTGGTGCTTTCCATTTGAGAATGTCTTCGGAGCGCAAGAGCAGGGTTGAGCTGCCAAAAATGATCACTGCTCCCACGACGATCCACTGCATGCGAGTCAGGGAACCATCCTTGATCCACATTGCGCCATAGATCAGTATTGTGCCGGCAATCAGCACCGCCGTTGCGCTGTATATGCCTCCTATGGTCAGTTCATAACCGAGCAGGGTAACGACCCTTTCTTCCATCTTGTAGAAGACCAGGAAGAAAATCAGCGGGATGTATTCAAGAAAGGCTTTCATGGGCAACCTGTAATGTTCCGGAGGCGCAATGGTATAGGAAATGGCAGAGAAGGTCTCTTCGGAGCTTTACTTGAGGATATATGAAGGGCGCCCACACACTGAGGTATATATGGATGCACAGGGTGAGTCAGGCGGGGTGAAGAAAAGCGCTTGATAACAATCGAAAGAGGCTGTGTTGCAATAATATTTTCGCGACACGCCGTGAACACATCCATATGGGCTCGACTGCGGCCTCCATGCCGCAGACGGTCGCTCAAGCTATTATTGCAACACAGCCTCAGTCCAGATCTTCTGGAATTTGAGAGGATATTGATTGGGATACCCACACATTGAGGTATATATGGATGCACAGGGTGAGTCAGGCGAGGGTGAAGACGAGCGTTTGTGAAGCGTCAGCTTCATGCGAAGTCTGAACGACATTCGGCTTTGCCGGATGGCTGGGCAGCGGAAGCGAGCGAGCTGACTCACCCTGGGAAGACGGGTGCCACTGACCTTGAAATGGGTGTCCTTTGAAGTTTTACAGGCGTTTGAATGGTTGTCCTTTCGATTTTCAAGTTTTGTCCGGGAGATTCCATTTGCTCCACATGCCATGCCAGGCGCTCTGTGGTAGTCTCACCGGTTTTTTGGCACGACCCCGTTATGACCCAGGTACTGCAAATCCATCCGGACAACCCCCAATTGCGACTCATTCATCTGGCAGTTGAATGTATTCGCGATGGTGGTGTGATCGTCTATCCGACCGATTCTGCCTATGCACTTGGCTGTGCCGTGGGCAACAAGTCAGGCATGGAAAGAGTGGTGCGGATCAGGCAAGTGGACAAGATGCACAATTTCACCCTCGTGTGTCGTGATCTTTCCGAGATTGCGACCTACGCCAGAGTTGACAATTCCTCATATCGATTGCTCAAGGCATATACACCTGCTCCCTACACCTACATTCTCAAAGCCACTTCCGAAGTGCCAAGACTGCTGCAGCATCCCAAAAAGAAAACCATTGGTATAAGAGTTCCCGATCACCCGGTTGTGGCAGCACTTCTTGCAGAGCTCAATGCCCCCATCATGAGCAGCAGTCTGATCATGCCGGGTGAGGACGAACCACTGTCTGATATGGAAGAAATTGAAACCCGGCTGAAACATCATGTGGATATCATCATCGATTCCGGATTCTGTGGCCGTGAAGCGACCACTGTGATAGGACTTGAAGAGGGCGCTCCCGAAATTCTCAGGATCGGCAAGGGTGATCCCCAGCCCTTTGAATAATAATGGAAAATCCTTTCACAAGGGGGAGGATTTTGTCGGTATAATCAGACCTTTTCCGGGGGAAAATCAGCGTATTACCCTCACAGCCGGAATAACTTCCGGCAATTGCAGTTTCCAGGAGTAAAGCTTGAGTTCCATTGATTCGCAGCGGCGTGTGCTGTCGGGCATGCGTCCGACCGGACGCCTTCATCTCGGGCATCTGTACGGTGTCATTCACAACTGGATAAAGCTTCAACACGAGTATGAGTGCTATTTCTTTGTTGCCGACTGGCACGCACTAACCACGCATTATGAAAATCCCCAGTTCATCGAAGAAAGTATCTGGGACATGGTAATTGACTGGCTCGCGGCTGGGGTTTCCCCCAGTGCTGCTACCCTGTTTGTGCAATCGAGAGTGCCTGAACACGCGGAACTGCATTTGCTGCTTTCCATGATGACACCGCTGGGATGGCTGGAGCGCGTACCAAGTTACAAGGACATGCAGGAAAATCTCAAAGACAGGGAAATCGATACCTATGGTTTTCTGGGATATCCCTTGCTGCAGAGTGCTGACATCCTGATTTACAGGGCAGGGCTGGTTCCAGTGGGAGCCGATCAGGTAGCCCATGTAGAACTGACCAGGGAAGTAGCCAGAAGATTCAATCATCTCTATGGCAAGGAGCCTGATTACGAAGATGCTGCCAAATCCGCGATAGCGAAGATGGGCAAGAAATTCGCCCGATTGTACGAAGACCTGCGACGCAAATACCAGGAACAGGGCGATCAGGAGTCTCTGGAAAGAGCACAGGCCCTTTTGGGTGAACAGCAGAATATCAGTGTGGGTGACCGGGAGCGTTTGTTCGGTTACCTGGAAGGGGGTGGCAAGATCATCCTGCCCGAACCGCAGGCCAAACTGACCCAGGCGGCCAAGATGCCCGGCCTGGATGGTCGCAAGATGTCCAAGTCCTATGACAATATCATCACACTGCGTGAAGATAATGATGATGTGAGCAAGAAAATCAGGACCATGCAGACAGATCCGGCCAGGGTACGAAAAACCGATCCCGGTAACCCGGAACTCTGTCCTGTCTGGCAGTTTCATGAGATCTTTTCTGATCAGGCTACCCGTGACTGGGTGCAACAGGGGTGCCGCAGTGCCGGTATCGGATGCCTTGACTGCAAGAAACCTGTTATAGATGTCATTACCGCAGAGCTGGATCCCATTAGGGAACGCGCCCGGCAGTACGAGAGCAATCCGGATCTGGTCCGCAGTGTGATTGTCGAAGGTACTGAAAAAGCCAGGGACATGGCTCGTGATACCCTGCAGGATGTCAGACAGGCCATGGGCCTGAACTACCGCTAGTAAACCTGATCAAGAATCATGAGTGAAACAGACAACAGTTTGAACCAGCAGCAACCGCAATCAGATCCTGATTCAGGGCCAGTGGAACCAGCACCGGATCATGATGATCATGGCAGCCTGTTGTTGCGGGCCAGACAGGAGTCCGGTTCGCGCCAGGCAGAACTGCCTTTTGCCTTTGTAGCGGGCAAGGCAGTAACGGATATTCCGAAAGACCTCTATATCCCTCCCGAAGCCCTTGAAGTGTTTCTGGAGGCCTTCGAAGGTCCTCTGGATCTGCTGTTGTACATGATCAAGCGGCAGAATATCGATATTCTCGATATCAATGTGGCGGAGATTACAGATCAGTACATTGCATATGTGGAACTGATGGAAGCATCCCAGTTCGAGCTGGCCGCAGAGTATCTGGTGATGGCTGCCATGCTGGCAGAGATCAAATCCCGCATCTTGTTACCCCGTTCCAGTGAGGAAGAGGAAGACGAGGAAGATCCCAGAGCGCTGCTTATTCTGCGATTGCAGGAATATGAACGCTATCGCGAAGTTGCTGAACGTGTGGATGAATTGCCGCGTATGTACAGGGATATTTTCCAGGGTAGTGCACAGCCGCCTGAGCTGGAACGGACCATGCCCAAACCTGAAGTTGAACTTGAAGAGATACTCATGGCGTTTGCCGAAGTGCTGCGCCGTGCCGATCTCAATGAAAGCCATCATATCCAGAGACAGAATCTGTCCACTCGGGAACGCATGTCACAGATACTGCTGCGTGTATCAGCAGAGCATTTTACCCCTCTTATGTCGTTGTTGATGAAGGATGAAGGAAGGCAGGGAGTGGTTGTCACGTTTCTTGCCATCATGGAACTGATCAAGGAATCGCTTGTTGAATTGTCACAGACCGAGGATTTCGGTCCCATACATATCAAGGCCCGCTCCGCATGATTGAAGAACAGAAACTGAAACAGATTATCGAAGGTGCCCTGCTTGCGGCAGGAAAACCCTTGCCGCTAGACCGGATGGAAGCGCTCTTCAATGAAAACGAACGTCCTGAAAAGGAAGCCCTGCAACAGGCGCTGGAAGCTATTGAGGCCGATTGTCAGCAGCGCGGCTTCGAGTTGAAAAAAGTGGCCTCCGGTTATCGTTTCCAGGTACGCCAGGAGTTCAGTGAGTGGATTGGCAGACTCTGGGAGGAAAAACCCCAGCGTTATTCCAGAGCGCTGATGGAAACCTTGTCGATCATTGCCTACCGACAGCCCATCACACGCGGCGATATCGAAAAGATTCGCGGAGTAGCCGTGAGTACCCAGATTGTCCAGACCTTGCTGGAACATGAGTGGGTGCGCATTGTCGGTTATCGTGATGTTCC
>JAURLQ010000073.1 GCA_030831125.1 Gammaproteobacteria bacterium | reverse complement strand
CGCTCGCCATTACTGCGTTGCCTTCGGTATTGCTCCTCAGTCACGTACCTGATGTACGCTCCTTCGTCCCAAACCTTGGCGCCTTGTACTGGCATCGCTCGTGACGCAATAAACATCACAAACGATTTTGCTCCGATACCGGAGCGTTCCTGCATTTTCGGGTCTGCTGACGCGAAAGGCGCGTATTAAACCCGCGAGGCCTGTCCGAGTCAAGGTGTAGCGGGCTTCAGGCCTTGTCTTCGGGCACGTATCCTTCGGCCTGCTCGAACTCCTGGTTGCTCAGGAATTTCTCCATTTCCTGCTGGATGAACTTCCGGTGTTCCGGGTTGATCATGCTCAGCTGCTTTTCGTTGATCAGCCGTACCTGATGTGCCTTCCATTCCTGCCAGGCCTGCTGAGAAACAGTGTTCATGATTTCCTGCCCTTTGGGGCCGGGAAAGGGGGGCATCAGCATGCCGTCCATTTCTTTTTGGTATTTGCGGCAAAAGACCTTGGTGGGCATATGGGGATTCCTGCATTCTGGCTGTATGGCGACATGATAACAGCTGACTGGCATTGGTTGGACCACGCGCCGTGGTTGGCGCTATATCAGCCCAGTTTGCCGAGCAGTTTCTTGACTGGCGCGGCCAGCCCGATTTCAGGTGGCTGATCCAGGGTGTACCAGAGCAGGCGGTCACTGTCCTGCACGCCCACATGAGCGCGGTCCAAAGGGATCAGGACCGGTGTAATGTCCAGATGGAAATGCGTGAAGGTATGGCGCACAGGTGACCAAAGTTGGGCAGAGCGCATGTCGGGCAGCATATCCTTGTGCAAGCCGGGATCGAATTTGTCGGCATTCTCGGTTTCGGGAAAACTCCATAGCCCTCCCCAGATACCCTGGG
Organism: Gammaproteobacteria bacterium; assembly: GCA_030831125.1. Taxonomy (GTDB): domain Bacteria; phylum Pseudomonadota; class Gammaproteobacteria; order Pseudomonadales; family Pseudohongiellaceae; genus CAILUG01. The sequence goes on along the minus strand of JAURLQ010000073.1, from coordinate 20,972 downwards.
CTGGTCTTTTTTCCAGCAACACGCGGTTGTGTTCGCTATCGTGAAAAATCAGCATGCAGGTCTTTTTCTCGGGCAGCTTTCTGGCCGGTTTGCGTTGGGGGAATTCTGTCGTGCGGTTCTGCCTGTTGGCTTCACAAATTTTATTGAGCGGACAGAGTCCACAGGCTGGTTTGCTCCGCGAGCACAGCGTGGCGCCAAGATCCATGATGGCCTGGGTATAAGCGCTGCAACGATCGGTTGGTGTTGCGGCATCGGCCAGGGCCCAGAGTTCTTGCTGCACTTTGGGCTGGTCGGGCCACCCCTGCACACAGTACACGCGTGTGAGCACCCGTTTTACATTGCCATCCAGTATTACGGCCCGTTTTTTCATACCCAACGCAATAATGGCGCCGGCAGTGGAGCGGCCAATGCCGGGCAGCTCGCTCAGGGCTTCAACAGTATCCGGAAACCTGCCCTTGAATTGCGTAGCCACAATACCGGCTGTCTTGTGAAGGTTGCGGGCACGGGCGTAATAACCCAGCCCGGTCCACAGATGCAGGACAGTATCAATGTCGGCAGCTGCCAGGGCATGCACATCCGGGAAGCGAACCATGAAACTTTGGTAGTAGGGGATAACGGTGTTTACCTGGGTTTGCTGCAGCATGATTTCCGATACCCATACCCGGTAGGGGTCGGGTTGTTGCTGCCAGGGCAGGTGTTTGCGCCCAAACTGGTCAAACCAGGGGAGCAGAGCGCGGCTGAGGGTGTCGTGCTGCATGAAATGAACGTTGGGTGGCAAAGGTTTGCATGGTAGTGATTTTCGGGTTGCGATGTAATGCCCCGGGATTGGATGTTTATCCTACCTATATGGGCGCGCATGCACGCCCCTACGATTCGTTCAGGTTTCGGCAGAACCCAAGGGTCAGATGATAGACGACAGATTCGACCGGGGCGTAGGGGTCGATGAAAGTCGACCCGACGATGGTCAAATACTCGAACCAATTAGATGCTGAGAGATGGGCGCACTGACATGCGCCCCTACGACTCTTACAGGTTACAGAGGATTCTGCCATGTTTGATGGGCGCACTGACGCACGCCCCTACGACTCTTTCAGGTTGCATCGGATATGGGCACAAAGAGATCGAATAATAGCGCGTGCAAGTAAATTGACTGCATGAAAGATAAGCAAAGGCTATAATCCCGCCTTTGTCAGTACACGCGGAACATCACCATGTCCGAACGCAAGGCCAGTGTTGAGCGCAACACGAAGGAAACCCAGATAACTGTCAGTGTGAATCTGGACGGCACCGGGGTATTCAACATGAAATCCGGGCTGCCGTTTCTCGAGCACATGCTGGAGCAGGTTGCCCGTCATGGCCTCATCGACATGCAGATAGTGGCCGAGGGTGACCTCGACATAGATGCACATCACACGGTGGAAGACCTTGGCATTACACTGGGTCAGGCGGTTGCCAAAGCACTGGATCTGACCGGTATTCGTCGTTATGGACACGCATATGTGCCCCTCGACGAGGCTTTGTCGCGTGTGGTAATAGATTTTTCCGGACGTCCCGGTCTGGAATACCAGATTCCGTTCAAGCGTGGCACCGTGGGCGACTTCGATGTTGACCTTTTTTTCGAGTTCTTCCAGGGTTTTGTAAACCATGCAAAAGTAACCCTGCACATTGACAACATCCGCGGCAACAACGCCCATCACCAGATTGAAACCGTGTTCAAGGCTTTTGGTCGTGCGGTGCGCATGGCTATAGAAGCCGACCCACGCATGCAGGGCACAATCCCTTCCACCAAGGGCACATTGAGCGGCTGATGACCCACATTGCAGTAATCGACTACGGCATGGGCAACCTGCATTCGGTTGCCAAGGCGCTGGAGCATGTCAGTGTCCGCTCGGGCTTGCAGGCCAAAGTTTCTGTTACTGCAGACCCGATGATTTTGCGGGATGCCGACAGGCTGGTGTTCCCCGGTGTGGGCGCCATGCGCGACTGCATGGCTGAAATCCGTCATCTGTGTATTGATGAAATACTGCGCGAGCAGGTCAGAGAGAAACCTGTATTGGCCATCTGCGTGGGCATGCAGGCATTGATGCAGCACAGTGAAGAAAACAATGGTGTTGACTGCATTGGCCTGTTTGCCGGCAATGTCAGGCGATTTCCCGAGCACCAGAAAGATGCAAACTGCAATGTGCTGAAAGTGCCACACATGGGCTGGAATCGTGTGAGGCAAGTTACGCCACATCCCATGTGGCAGCACATTCCCGACAACGACTATTTCTATTTTGTGCACAGCTATTTTGTCGATCCCCATTCGCCTGTTGAAATAATGGGACAGTCGGATTACCCCGATCCATTCTGTGTGGCACTTTCACACAGGAACATATTCGCGGTGCAGTTCCATCCGGAAAAAAGCCAGCGCAATGGTCTGCAACTGTACGAGAATTTCCTGACCTGGAATGGTCAGCCATAAGCGGTAGCATAAAGTTGTGAGTCTCGCCAAACGCATAATTCCCTGTCTCGACTGCGATAATGGCCGTGTTGTCAAAGGCGTGCAGTTTGTCGATATTCGTGATGCAGGTGATCCAGTGGAAGTATCCAAACGCTACTGCGATCAGGGTGCAGACGAAATTACCTTTCTCGACATTACCGCCAGCAGCGACAAGCGCGACACCACCATTCATACAGTGGAAGCCATTGCGAGTCAGGTGTTCATTCCACTGACAGTTGGTGGTGGTATCCGTAAATTGCAGGACATCCGCAACATGCTCAATGCCGGTGCCGACAAGGTGGGTATCAACACCAGTGCGGTGCTTAATCCCCAGTTTGTGCGGGAGGCGTCCGAGCGTTTCGGCTCGCAGTGCATAGTGGTTGCCATTGATGCAAAACGTGTATCAAAACCGGATGAGCCCCTGCGTTGGGAGATATTCACGCACGGCGGACGTAATCCAACCGGGCTTGAAGCCATAGCCTGGGCCAGGAAAATGGTGGAATACGGGGCAGGGGAAATTCTGCTCACCAGTATGGACCGTGACGGTACCAAGAGTGGTTTTGACATTGCGCTGAACAGGGCAATCAGTGAAGCAGTTACAGTGCCGGTAATTGCCTCAGGCGGTGTTGGCAACCTGCAACACCTGGTGGATGGCATCAGGGATGGAAAGACTGATGCCGTACTGGCGGCGAGCATTTTTCACTTCGGGGAATATTCAATTCCCCAGGCCAAGGCCTTCATGCGTGCCCAGGGCATTGAGATGCGTTAAAAGGGCATGTATTGGCTTTTGGATTGAATATCAAAACAGATTTGATGCAGTGCCAGACGGGCGCGCTGGCATGCCCCCTACGGGAGTCTCCAGAGCGGCGTTGATGATCCAGAAGCCCGGAAACAGGGCCATTTCCTTTATCCCTGTTTCCTGAGCTGGGACTGCAGGATGTTAAGGCCCTTGAGTACATTCAACGCTTCGTTCAACTGGTAGTCATTGACCAGGATTTCAGCCGGCTCGGGATTGGCATTTGCCGGTACCGGTACATATTCACTTGGCTGGGCAGCTTCTGTTTCCAGATGGCCCACCAGATCTGCTTCACGATAGGCGGCAATACTGTCTGGAATGCGGGTAACCTGGCCACGGTCAATGGCTATGTCCGGTGTAATGCCGCGCGCCTGTATGGAACGGCCACTGGGGGTGAAATACAGTGAAGTGGTCAGTTTTATTGCACGATCATTGGTCAGTGGCAGTACAGTTTGCACTGAGCCCTTGCCGAAGCTCTGGGTGCCCATGATGATGCCACGCTGATGATCCTGCAGCGCACCGGCAACAATTTCCGACGCAGAGGCTGAGCCACCATTGATAAGCACTACCAGCGGCACGCCCCGGCTGGGATCTTCCGGCGTTGCTTCAAAGCGCATATCGGAATTGGCCACACGTCCCTCTGTATAAACGATCAGGCCTTCGGTAATGAAGGCGTCCACAACCCCTACAGCGCTCTGCAACACACCACCGGGATTGTTACGCAGGTCCAGCACAATCCCTTTCATGGCTTCATTGCGTTCATGCAGTCTGTTCAGGGCATCTTCCACTTCCTTGCCGGTATTGGCGGCAAACTGTGCGATACGGATATAGCCATATCCCGGCTCCAGATCGCGATAGCGGATGCTGCTGGCCCTGATGATTTCACGGATCACCGTTACTTCAAACGGTTCCACACCTTCCCTCAGGATGGTCAGGGTAATGGAGGTTCCGGGTTCGCCACGCAACATCTCCGAGGTATCACCAAGTGTTACATCGTTGGCGGGGGTGTCGTTCAGTTTGATGATCAGGTCGCCTGCCTGGATGCCTGCCCGGTCGGCAGGGGAGTCATCCATGGGCGCAATGATCTTTATAAAGCCGTTTTCTATACCGACTTCCACGCCCAGCCCACCGAACTCGCCGGTAGTACTTTCCTGAAGCTGATCATAGTCATCATTGGCCAGATAGGTGGAGTGGGGGTCGATACCTGCAAGCATGCCCTTGATGGCGTTTTCCAGCAGGGTCTTGTCATCTATCGGCTCCACATAGGCATTGCGGATCTGGTTCAGCACCTGGGCAAATATACGCACTTCATCAATGGGGAGCGGTAGTTCGCTATTGGTTACTGCCTCCGGCGTTACTGCTTCAACAGGGCCTTCTGCAGCCAACACCTGACCGAAGGCAAACATGGCACCAGACAGTGCAAGGCCTTTGAAAAATAACTTGTTTTCACGTGCAGTAATCATCTTGTCTCTGTCTCAACAATGGTCAGTGTTGCCGGAATCTGTGAATAATCAGCGCTGCTGCAACCAGTTGACCGGATTTTCCGCAGTCCCGTCGCGGCGAATTTCAAAATACAGCCCGGCCTGTCGCTGGCCCCCGGTATTGCCGGCCAGGGCAATGGTTTCCCCGGCGCTTACCCAGTCGCCCAAAGTTTTGTTGAGCGCCTGATTATGGGCATAAAGGCTCATGTAACCATCGCCATGGTCAATTATCAATAGCAGTCCGGAGTTGCCAAACCAGCCTGAAAATATCACCCGGCCATGATGGATTGCGCTGACTTCACTGCCACTGGTTGCCTCTATGGTTATACCTTCCCAGGTGAGGTCGCCAAGTTCATGTCGTGAGCCAAACCGGTTGGTCAGTCTTCCCTCCAGGGGCCAGCCCAGCATGCCTTTCAGATCTGCAAAAGGCTGGTCCTGTCCCTCTGCCGGGCTCAGTTCGGTCACGGCACGGCGCAATTCAGCCAGCAGGATTTCCACCTCCACCCGCTCGAATTCGAGCCTTTGCAGTTCCTGGTCGCGCTCGGAGAGCAGCGTATCGAGCTCATCCATAATCTGCTGTCTTTCGGCCTGCCCAGCCACCAGCTCCACCTGCTGTGCGAGCTGCAGTTGTTGTTCGGCCTGCAAGTTTTGTGAACTCACTTCGATTTCACTTCGCAACTGAGCCAGAGTCTGTAATGAGGCTTCGAAAGCTGCAATTTTTTCGGCGCGGGCCTCTGAAAAGCGGGCGTAGTAATGCAGCATACGTGCGCTTTGGGCAGGGTCCTGTTGGTTCAACAGGATTTTCATGTATTCCTGCTGGCCATTTTTCCATGCACTTTCAATATACACAGCAAGCAGTATTTGCTGCTCACCGATAGAGGCTGTAAGGGCATCAGACTCTTGCTGCAGCAAATCCAGGCGTGCCTGTTCATCTGCAATCCGCGCATTTGTTGCGTTGATCCGGTTTTGCAGGGTTGCTATGGCCTGTTCGCTGGCCTGTATCTGGTCCCAGAGACCAGAACGCTCCTGGCGGGTGGTTTCAAGTTCCTGCTGGATCTGGTTGATTCCTGATATGAGCGCCTGCAGTTGTCTTTCTTCAGGCGTATTCTGTGCCTGCCCGGTGCTGTGCAGGCACAGCACCGGGAGTAGCAGCCACAGCTGTTTTTTCAAGCGCTTTTCACCAGTGAATGGCCGGTCATTTCAGAAGGCGCCGGCAGATTCATCAGTGTGAGCAGGGAAGGGGCAATATCACAGAGTGAGCCATCATCGAGCAGGGATATGGATGCATTTCCTACATATACCAGTGGTACAGGGCCGTTGGTATGCGAGGTCATGGGTTGGCCGCTTTCCTCATCCAGCATCTGCTCAACATTGCCATGGTCGGCTGTTATAAGACAGGCACCGCCGGCCTTGATGATTGCATCAGTAATACGGCCGAGACAGCCATCAAGCACTTCAACTGCCTTGATGGCAGCACTCATGATGCCGGTGTGTCCCACCATGTCGCCATTTGCAAAATTGCAGACAATGGCATCAAAGGCATTATTGGATATTGCTTCAACCAGTTTGTCGGTTACCTCAATTGCGCTCATTTCCGGCTTGAGGTCGTAGGTGGCAACATCGGGAGATGGAATCAGTACACGCGTCTCGCCCGGGTATTGTGCTTCCCGGCCACCACTGAAAAAGAAAGTTACATGGGCATATTTTTCGGTTTCGGCTATGCGCAACTGGGTTTTGCCAAGGCTGGCCAGATATTCGCCAAGTCCGTTGTGCAGACTTTCAGGAGGATAGGCACAGGAGGCTTTGATATCGGCGGCATATTCGGTCAGCATCACAAAATCCGATAACACCGGCAGTTTGCCTCTTTCAAAACCACTGAAGCCCGGGTCGGTAAAGGCAAGTGTCAGCTCCCTGGCCCGGTCAGCCCGGAAGTTCATGAAAACCACCGCGTCATTGTCGGCCATGACTACAGGCTCGCTTCCCCCAGGCACAATGGCAGTGGGTTTTACAAATTCATCGTTTTCATCACGGGCGTAGGCAGCAGCCAGACCGCTGAGGGCATCATCGCTCGAGTATTGGGCTTTGCCATGACAAATCAGATCAAAGGCGCTCTTGACCCGATCCCAGCGTTTGTCACGATCCATGCTGAAATAACGCCCACATATGGAGGCGATGCGCCCGCATCCCGTCTGCGCCATCATGTCTGAAAATCGTGCCAGTGATGTTTCAGCACAACGCGGTGGTGTATCGCGCCCATCAAGCAGAGCATGCAGGTATATACGCTTGCAGCCTTTGTCTGCGGCAAGCCGGATCATGGCGGCAATGTGGTCCTCGTGGCTGTGAATGCCCCCTTCCGAAAGCAGGCCGACGATATGCAGGGCGCTGCCGGCAGCCCGGACCTTGTCCACAGCGCCAGTCAGTACCGGATTGCTGAAAAAATCACCGTCTTCAATGGCCTTGTTGATGCGGGTCAGGCTCTGATAGACAACCCGCCCGGCCCCCAGATTCATATGGCCTACTTCTGAATTGCCCATCTGACCGTCGGGCAGCCCGACTTTCAGCCCCGAGGTGTGAATCAGGGTATGTGGATAGTCCTTCAGCAGACGGTCCCATACCGGCGTATTGGCCTGCGCGATGGCGTTGTTGGCAGGGTTTTCACGATGGCCCCAGCCATCAAGGATCAGCAGCAGTACAGGTGCAGTGGATGTCATTATTCAGCTCTTGGTGAGGGCCAGAAATACGGGGTAGGCCGGCAGGGTAATGCAGACCAGCAATGGAAGTGCCGGATTTTACGGGCTGTCCGGATGGGAATCCAGTTCATGGTAAATCAGTGGTGCTCTACAAAACAATCATGTGACACCCATTCCAGACCCGGTGGCACCCGGCCTGCCAGGGTGAGCTCAGCTCGCTCGCTCCCGCTTCTCGCCTGACCCACCCTGCTTCGGCTTGATATGCCCCGTTTTAGTGGGCGTCACTTGATTGTTTTCTTTGAGTTTCAGCACAGGTTGGGGAGCGCCTTAACATATTTGGACCTGAGACCGTCTGCGGCATGGATGCCGCAGTCGAGCCCCCAAGGATGGGTTTACGGCGTGTCGAAGGAAGAAATATGTAAAGGCACTCTTCAAATTCACCTGAAATATCTTGCCATAGCACTACCAAACTGCCGGGAGCCTGACTTCTGCTTTTGAGCTGTGTATACTCCCGCCTCCCTCAAAAGGCGGTTATGCCCACGGGGTTTCAAGGTTACAGGCAGATACTCCGGCATGGTCCGTTTTTTCGAATTCCTGATAAATCACTGGATATTATCCGGTCTCTGGGCTGCACTATTCGCAGCCCTGATGTTCTATATAAATTCCAAAACCGGGAGCAGTGTAAGCCCCCAGCAGGCAACCATGCTCGTCAATCGTGAAGATGGTGTAATTCTCGACATTCGCGATCGAAAGGAATTCGAGCAGGGTCATATTGTGGATGCAATCAATATGCCGCTTGCCAAGGTCAGTGAAAGGATCGTGGAGCTGGAAAAGAAAAAGGAGCATCCCGTTGTGGTGGTATGCCAGGTGGGTCATCAGTCAGGTGAGGTTGTCCGCCAGCTGGAAGAGCGCGGCTTCACCAAAGTGAGCAAAATGAGTGGTGGCATGTCGGAATGGCGGGCCCAGAGCCTGCCAGTTGTCCGCTGATATCAGGGAACAAGGCAGTCGCCGATCAATCATCAAACAGACAAAGTAAAGAAAAACAGGTGGAACATGGCAGAGAATGAAAATCAGGAAACCCAGCCGGTGGCAGCACAGGGCGATGCAACACAGCCGCGCTTCAATGTGCAGCGTATTTATCTGAAGGACTCATCTTTTGAGGCGCCGGATACCCCGGACTGCTTCCGACGCACCTATTCACCCCAGATCAATTTCAGCATCAACAGCCGCAGCAAGAAAGTTGACGAGAGTGTTTACGAAGTTGTGTTGCGCCTGACTGCTGACGTGAAACAGGAAGACAAGACTGTTTTTCTGGTTGAAGTGCAGCAGGCTGGCATATTTGAAGTAGCCGGTATGGAAGGAGAGAGGCTGGAACAGGTGCTGACCATTACCTGCCCCAACATCCTGTTCCCCTATGGTCGCGAAGCAGTTGATTCACTGGTGACCAAAGGCAGCTTCCCGGCACTCATGCTGGCACCGATCAATTTCGAGGCTGTATACATGCAGGCCAAGAAAAACCAGGCTGGACAGGCCAGCGCTGCACCTGCAGAGAATCAGGTACAGTAGGCACAGTACAGGCCCGGTAAATCTGCCGGGCCCTCAGCTTGTTCCTCAAGACTCAATGGCGCCGGCAAAACCTTGCTGGCGCCATGCTTCATATACCACCAGCGCAACTGTATTGGACAAATTCAGGCTGCGACTTTGCGCCACCATCGGAACCCTCAGCACTGCTTCAACAGAATCTGACTGCAGTATGTCCGGGGGCAGGCCTCTTGTTTCAGGACCGAACAGCAGAATATCTCTGCTGCTGTAATCCACTGCAGCGTAACTTTGTTTCCCCTTGGTGCTTAAAGCAAAAATCCGCTGGTTCTTGCTTCGTGCAATGAAGTCTTGCCAGGTTTGGTAGTGGGTTACGCTACTGTACTGGTGGTAGTCGAGTCCTGCCCGGCGCAGTTTCTTTTCATCCATGCTGAAGCCCAGTTGACCAATCAGATGCAGCCGAGATCCGGTATTGGCAGCAAGACGGATGATGTTGCCGGTATTGGGAGGAATTTCGGGTTCGTAAAGTGCGATATCAAACATGATGCTACTTTACAGGATGGTTACCGGGGAAAAACACCAGGCGATGGTAAATGGTTCAAATTAATTTGATGCGTGCTGACGGGCGCACTTGCATGTGCCTCACGTTCAGATAACAGATGCCAGAAGACAGGCAACAGATACGACACATTCGATCTGTGGGGCGGAGGGGTCGGCGTGCCGACCCTCAAACTCAGCTGTCGTCTTCTTCGTCGTCAGTAGCGCTGCTGCCTCCCATCCCCAGTTCCTTGATCTTGCGGGTCAGGGTATTGCGTCCCCAGCCAAGAAGCTCTGAAGCATCCCGCTTGCGTCCGCCGCTGTGCTTGAGCGCTACCTCGATCATGCACTTTTCGAAGATGGGAGTTGCCTGCTGCAGAATGCCGGTATGCCCAAGACTGAGTTCCTGGTCTGCCCAGTGCTTGAGGTTCGCGATCCAGTTTCCCGCAACCGGGTTGTCGCCGGCAGGTTTGAGAAAATCCTCGGGCAGATCGTTGATGAAAATTTCCCTGCCGGAAGCCATTACAGTAATCCAGCTGCAGAAATTTTCCAGTTGGCGCACGTTGCCAGGCCAGGGCAGATTGGTCAGGAACTTGCTGGTTTCCGGTCTGAGCATTTTTTTCTCAACCCCCATCTGCTGGGCGGCCTTGCGAAGAAAATGCTCACACAGGGCGGGAATGTCTTCGCGACGATCCGACAGTTTTGGCAGATGTATCGGAATGACATTCAGGCGGTGGTAAAGGTCTTCGCGGAACAGGTGTTCCTTGACTCGTTGTTCCAGATTCTGATGGGTGGCCGCAATAACCCTGACATCGGCCTTGATGGGGCTGAGTCCTCCTACGCGATAGAACTCACCGTCAGACAATACACGCAAAAGTCGTGTTTGTGTTTCCATGGGCATGTCGCCAATTTCATCAAGGAACAGGGTGCCTCCATGGGCCTGTTCAAAGCGACCGACACGGGTTGATGTTGCACCTGTAAAAGCGCCTTTCTCGTGACCAAACAATTCTGACTCGATGAGGTCCTTGGGGATGGCGGCAACGTTCAGCGGAATATAGGGTTTTTCTGTGCGAGGGCTGTGTCTGTGCAGAGCCTGGGCTACAAGCTCCTTGCCGGTGCCTGATTCGCCCTTGATCAGGACGGTGATGTTGGAATGCGACAGCCGGCCGATTGCCCTGAACACTTCCTGCATGGAGGGTGCTTCACCGATGATTTCCTTGGCCTCAATTACAGGCATCGGTATTATTTCGCCCTTGGTTTCCCGCGCATGTTTTACGGCACGCTCGGCAACCGCAACTGCATCGTTCACATCAAAGGGTTTGGGCAGATACTCAAAGGCACCACGTTTGTAGGATTTGACAGCACTGCTCAGGTCGGAATGGGCAGTCATGATGATGACGGGCACACCGGGATAATTTTCCTGAACCTCTTCAAGCACTTCCAGGCCATCGGTACCCGGCATGCGGATATCGCTGATTATGGCATCAGGTTGTGAAACCTTGAGTCTTTCCAGCAGTGCATCTCCTGTGTCGAAGCTTTCACTGGAGAATCCGGCCTTGTCGAATGATTTTTCCAGTACCCAGCGTATGGACCGGTCATCATCTACTATCCAGATCGTATCCTTGTTCATGGGTTGCTACCTTCGTGTCTGATTGGCAATGAAAGGATGAAGCGTGTCTGGCCTGGCTGACTTTCACATTCAATCAGGCCTTCATGGTTTTTCAGGATATTCTGTGCAATTGAGAGACCAAGTCCGCTTCCCTCCGCCCTGCCGCTTATCAGGGGGTAGAAAATCGTTTCAATGAGCTCCTGTGGGATGCCCGGCCCGTTATCAATAATCTCGATTCTTGCCACCAGTTTGTGCATGACAGGCCCGATAGGACTGTGACTCATTACGCGAGTGCGCAGGATGATCTGTGGTTTGCGACCCTTTAGTTTGTTTTCTGTCAGAGCCTGCATAGCATTGCGCACAATATTCAGCACTGCCTGTATCAACTGTTCCATGTCGCCCCGCAGTTCGGGCAGGCTGGGATCATAGTCACGCACAATGGTAATGGCCCCTTTGGTTTCGGCTTCTACCAGATTACGCACCCGTTCCAGTACTTCGTGGATATTGAGATTGCTGATTTCAGGAAACTTGTAAGCGCCGGTCAGGCGATCAACCAGGTTCACCAGTCTATCTGCCTCGCCGATGATGACATTGGTGTAATCCTGCAGATGTGGATCAGGTAATTCGCTGGCGAGCAGCTGTGCAGCACCGCGGATACCGCCAAGCGGATTCTTTATCTCGTGACTGAGTCCGCGAATCATTTCCACTGTGGTTTCATGGTTTGAAATCAATGTTTCTTTCTTGCTCAGAGCCCAGCTACGGTTGATTTCCTGCAGTTCAAGGATGAAATAGACTGCATCCGCTTCAAGCAGTCTTGTAACAGCTACATCCACCAGTACTTTGGTATTGCTGGCAAGTGTGAGTTCGATTTTGCGAATGATCAGGGTCGTGCCACTTTGACCAACGGTTTCCAGTGCTGAAATCAGGTCGCCAGGATTCCTGATCAATTCTTCCAGGGGCGCCATATGACCATGCGAGTCACTGGTTTCAAGAAGTGCTTCCGCAGCAGGATTCAGGTGGAACAGGTTGTGATCCTGATCCACCACGACAATTGCCGTGGTCAGGTTATCTACCAAGCGTGAATTGAAATTCTCGATACTCAATTTGCTTTTCAGGCCTTTACTCTGGAATGCGCTGTTCATACTCCCTGTCCCCGGCATTGCGCCTGAGGTTGTATGCAATTACTGCACCAATTTGGGAACATCTGAAAAAACCAGCAAATCCGGGCGCTTCACTCCTGTGGCTTTCGGCAATGGCACCAAAATAGTGCAAAAACTCAGGCTTGGATAGTGCTTTCTGCATTTTTTGATACCAGCAAGACCGGTTGGAGATGCCTGCCATCGTAGTGTGCCAAAAGGACCTGTGACCAATAAAACGGATTTGTCCGCCATCCTGATTGAGCCTCTGCCGGCTGTCGGTATTTGCCGTATAGCTTTTCAGTATCAAAAGTGAATAAAAATATGCAATAAATACAATTGCATACGTGTGGGAGGTTAAAGCGCTTGTGACTGTTGTGGCAGGCAAGGACAATACATCCCCTGCAGTGAACTCAAGCATTGGCAACAGCCTTATTCCGCCTGTTGGGTACTGCAGGGACTGGCAAAGTTGCCCTGATTAATATCGCACCCTCGTGGTGCGCCGTTTTCCCCAAAGGTTCCATGAAGTACCTCATAAAGTATGCCCCCGAGATGACCACCAAAAGTCGAGTGGTCAGACACAGATTCTGCAGGCAACTGCGTAAAAATCTGGCGAGGATTCTGCGTGAGCAGCTCGATTTGCCTGACAGGGCTGCGCAGCCTCATGGGGAGAGCGTTATTGATGTGGAAGCCAACTGGGACAATCTGCAGATCAGCATTCCCCGGGATCTGGAGCACAAACTGCCGGGGATCGAGGAAGTACTTGCGCATACTCCCGGCATCTGGACTTTCAACAAAGTGCATGAGTATCCGCGGGGTACACTTGATGACATGCTGGCACAAACCCTTGCCTTGTGGCGGGAAAGGCTTGCTGGCAAGACCTTTGTTGTGCGTTGCCGCAGGGTAGGTCGACACCCTTTCAATTCCATGGCAGTTGAACGGCATATCGGGGGTGGATTGTTGCAGGGTTCCACGGCCTCGGGTGTGGATCTGGACAAAGCTGAAATAACCATCAAGCTGGAAATCAGGGATCAGAAGTTTTTTGTGGTTGAACAGCAGCGGTCGGGCATGGGCGGATTCCCTATCGGCACCCAGGATGATGTGATTTCCCTGATTTCAGGGGGATTCGACTCGGCTGTGGCAACCTGGCTGTCGATGAAAAGGGGGCTGCGTACACACTTCCTGTTCTTCAATCTGGGCGGCAGTGAACATGAACTGGCTGTGAGGGAAGTTGCCTGGTATCTGTGGCAGAAATTTGGTGCCTCCCATGGCGTACACTTCATCAGTGTGCCGTTTGAGGAAGTAGTCGGCGAAATTCTGGAGAATGTCGAAAATTCCCAGATGGGCGTCATTCTGAAACGGATGATGATAAGGGCTGGCAACCTGCTTGCGGATACCATGGAGGTGGAAGCACTGGTAACAGGTGAAAGTGTTGCCCAGGTTTCCAGTCAGACACTGGTAAATCTGGCTGTAATTGATGAAATCAGTACCAAACTGGTTCTGAGGCCGCTCATCATGAGCGAAAAACAGGACATTATTGATATCGCCCGGCGCATAGGCACTGCGGAGTTTTCAGCTGCAATTCCCGAATACTGCGGTGTTATTTCTGTCAGACCCACAACACGGGCCAAAAGGCATCGCATAGAGCGCGAAGAGGCGCGTTTTGATTTTGCGGTGCTGGAGCGGGCCATAGAGAACTGCAAAAAAGTTGAAATCCGTGATCTGGCAGCTGATGCGTTCACGGAAAGGACAGAAGTAACCCTTTTCCAGGATCTGCCAGCGGACGCCATAGTCATAGATATCCGTCACCCGGATGAAGAAGAGAGGCATCCGCTGGTGCTCGATGAGGTAAAAGTGCGCCGGATACCCTTTTACCGCCTCAGTACTGCCTTCAGGGAGCTCGATAGTAATACCAGATATCTGCTTTATTGTGACAAGGGCGTGATGAGCCGACTTCATGCCGCTCACCTGATGGAACAGGGCTACGGGAATGTCGGGGTTTACCGTCCCTGAGCCCGGTTTTAAGAGGGACTTGTTGCCAAAAGCCGGTCGGGATGTGAGGTTTGGCCGGAAATAGCCAGGAGTGATTCAATCAATCCAGACGTAAGCTTTGCGTGTCGTGTATAATCGCGCGCGCTTTTCGCCCCCTCCGCTTGTGTGCAGGAAAGTCCGGTGAGATGGTGAACATCAGTTCATCATGCTTCACCCCATTTATGGAAATGTATTCCTAATACCCAACCCTCAGGTAAAACCCCCGTGATTGAGAACATCCGTAATATTGCGATTATCGCGCACGTCGACCATGGCAAGACCACCCTGGTAGATAAACTGCTGCAGCAGTCCGGCACGCTTGAAACGCGTGGCAAGGAAGTTGAGCGGGTCATGGATTCCAACGATCAGGAAAAGGAGAGGGGCATTACCATCCTGGCCAAGAACACAGCTGTGCGATGGAAAGACTATCGCATCAATATTGTCGACACACCCGGCCACGCCGACTTCGGTGGTGAAGTTGAGCGCGTGCTTTCCATGGTGGATTCCGTATTGCTGCTGGTGGATGCTGTTGATGGTCCCATGCCGCAAACCCGCTTTGTTACCCAGAAGGCTTTTGCCCGCGGTCTCAAACCCATTGTGGTTATCAACAAGATAGATCGTGAAGGTGCCAGACCCGACTGGGTGCTGGGCGAAGTGTTCGATCTTTTCGACAAGCTTGGCGCAACTGACGAACAGCTCGACTTTCCTGTGATCTATGCTTCCGCACTCCAGGGCAGGGCAGGAGGAGATGCCAAGGCATTGGGAGAAAACATGGAGTTCCTGTTCCAGCTGGTGGTGGATCGCGTCAATCCGCCGCCGGTGAACGGTGACGGTCCTTTCCAGATGCAGATCAGTGCTCTGGACTATTCTTCCTATCTCGGCGTTATCGGAATAGGTCGGGTAACCCGTGGCAGGGTGAGACCCAACATGCAGGTTGTCGTGGTCGACAGGGAAGGCAAATCACGCAAGGCAAAAATAGGCCTGGTCAAAACCCATCTTGGCCTGGAGCGCGTTGACACGAATGAAGCCAATGCAGGTGACATCATTTGTATTACCGGCATTGAAGCACTCAATATCAGCGATACGCTCTGCGACCCTGAAAGTCCTGAAGCCTTGCCGGCGCTGACTGTGGATGAGCCTACAGTCACCATGACCTTCCAGGTGAATGATTCCCCGTTTGCCGGACTGGACGGAAAGTTCGTTACCAGCCGCAACATCAGGGAGAGGCTGGACCGAGAAGTGATCCACAACGTGGCATTGCGCGTTGAACAGGGCAGTACTGCAGACAAGTTCATTGTTTCAGGCAGGGGAGAACTGCATCTTGCGGTATTGATCGAAACCATGCGCCGCGAAGGCTTCGAGCTTGCGGTATCCCGCCCCCAGGTAATTACCAAGGAAGTGGATGGCCAAACGCAGGAACCCTATGAAACGCTGGTCATCGACATCGAGGAAGAGCATCAGGGTGCGGTGATCGAGGAGCTCGGCAAGCGCAAGGCCGAAATGCAGGAAATGACAACTGATGGCAAGGGACGTACCCGACTGACCTTCATCATCCCTACCCGTGGCTTGATAGGTTTCCGCACCCAGTTTCTGGGCATGACCTCTGGTACTGGCATCCTGACCCATATTTTTGATCACTTCGGTCCCGTAAAGGCGGGTGATATAGGCCGCCGCAAGAACGGTGTGCTGGTTTCCATGGTCAAGGGCAAGACGCTGGCTTATGCGATGTACACACTGCAGGAAAGAGGTCGGCTGTTCATCCAGCCCAATACTGAAGTATATGAAGGCATGATTATCGGATTGCATAGTCGCGAGAATGATCTTGTGGTCAATCCCACCAAGGCCAAGCAGCTTACCAATATCCGGGCAGCCGGTAATGACGAGAACATCATCCTTACACCACCGGTGAGACACAGCCTTGAACAGGCCATGGAATTCATCGATACCGATGAGCTGGTGGAAATCACGCCGCAACACATCCGGCTGCGCAAGATGTTTCTCACGGAGAATGAGCGCAAGCGCATGAGTCGTGGCTCGGAAGCCAGAGGGCTTTGATGCGCACTGATGCCAGGGTAGTCTTTACCTTGGCAACTGTCTGATCAGAAACTGTACTGGGCTTTCATCCAGAGCACACGACCTGGTTCATTGATTCTGGCGATCTGGTCAAAGCCGGGAATCGATGCCCCTGAACGGCTGATGTGCTCGGCGTAGGTTTCATCAAGCAGGTTGTCGATACCGGCTGTCACCAGCACCTGGTCAGTAGCTCGCCAACCCGCATTGACAGAAAGGATGTTGGCTGCAGCGGTAGGTGAAAAATCCTGTCCCACAATATTGCCTTTGCCGATATCCACTCTGTCCTGCCTGGCCAGTGCCCGCCATAACAGGCCTGTAGACCAGCTGTTGTTGTCATAGTACAGGCCAATGCGTCCTTCCAGCGGAGGGAGTTGGGCCAGTGTTGTCCTGTCGGTATCGTTGGCACCCCTGACAGATGACAGCGTCATTTCCATACGCCAGTGCTCATTGAAGCGATACTGGCTGTCGACTTCAACTCCCCAGCTGCGGGTATCAATGTTGCGTACTATGGTTGTGGCCCGCATTGGTGTGGCGCCCATCGCACTCATGTCCATGGTGCTCATGCCGGACATGCCCATACCTGTCATCAGTATTGCAGGCTTCATGTAGCCCGACTGGATCATCAGATAATCCTGCACATCGCTGAAGAAGAATGAAACGCTTGCTTCAAGGTTGTCACGTTTGAGCAGCAGCCCCGTGTCCAGCTGGGTGTTGGTTTCAGGACTGAGAGTATCTGTGGCTGCCAATGAGTTGGCAGTTTCCTTGGTAATTTCCCAGTAATCCGGAAAGCGTTCACTGCGGCCGATGCCGGTGTACCAGGTCAGGCCACTGTCGCCGATCGTGTGCTCAAGACGGAGAAAACTGCTGTGCAGTGTTTCATCACGCTCCATGCCGGCAAGCGGATTGGGTGTTGTACTCATCATGCTCAGTGCGATGGACTGCCGCTCATCCTCGAATGACCAGAGATCTGCCCTGTATCCGGTATAAAGCTGCCAGTCGGCATTGATGTCCCAGCGCAGTTCAGCGAAAACGCCAACCTGACTGAATGAGGCATCCGGGATACGGGCCAGTGATTCGAAGGGTATGAGATTTTCGTTCATGGTGTTGCGGCTGGTATGGCTGTTGCGCTGTGTATCAACACCGGTATCTACTTCAAGATTGCCCATAGGTGCCAGAGTGAACACAAGTTTGCCGCCGGATGTGGTCCGGTCCGGATTCATGGCAGAAGGATTCGGCATCATGCCGGAAGGAGAGCGCAGACTGTAGTTGTCCATGACATGGTCCACGTAGTTGTAATAGGTCTGCGCCTCAACCTTGCTCAGCACCCTGTCCGGGAATTCCCGGCTGAACTTGATGTTGAGATTTTCACGGGAAAATTTGCTGCCATCCACATTACGGTCAGCATAGGCTGCTTCACCATCACTGAACGCAGTAGACAGCTCCAGTCGTGTATTGATATCGGGTCGCCAAGCCAGTGACAGTTGTGCATTCCATCGCTGGTATGCGGAGTTCACTTCTGTGCCATCACCATCCTGATAGTTGTTCGCTGTTGCCTGCGAGGCGCTGCCACGCATTTCCCACTGCGGAGACTGGTATTGCAGGTCGATGACCTCATCATGGCGACCGAAGCTGCCGGTCAGTGCGCTGCTGTGCAGTTTCCAGCCGGCTTCCTCAACAGGACTGTTGTTGCGCTCGAACAGGACCACGCCAGCAGAATTGCCCGGCCCATACTGCACACTCTGGGGACCCTTGATAACCTTTATGTTGTCAAAGGTTTCGGGGAACACATAGGCAGTGGGGGGATCCATGCGGGCGTTGCAGCCACCAAGAATCATTTCGCCGTCCATGAGCATGGACAGTCGTGACCCTGCCATTCCCCTGAGCACCGGGTCTCCGTCTGTACCGCCCTTGCGGATGACCGAAAATCCGGGAATGGTCTTGAGATAGTCTGCACCATCATGGGCGGGCAGTGGCTGCCTGGGATTTTTGGGGTTGGTGCTCAGTTGCAGCGGGGAGTCGGTTCTGACACCGGTAACCACAACTTCTTCAACGGGGCTGAATTCTTCTGCAAATACAAGCTGCGAAGTAGCGGCCATGACAGCTACCGACAAGATGTTGAGTCGTTTCATGAGTTTTCCCCGAGGGTGACCAGTGGCTGAGTACATGGAGGGATTATAAAAACCACAGCAGCACAGTGCGCGTGACAAATTGTCACAGCCAAGTGCAGATCGGGAGCCTGTGGACTTTCCCTCGCAACGAAGACACAAGTGGGGCAAACTTCCGCTGTTGCGGTCTGATCATGAAGTGGAAACAGGCAATGCTGGCGTTAATACAACGTGTAACCAATGCTGCCGTGGCGGTGGACAACAAGGTCATCAGTGAGATCGGGCCCGGCATGCTCGTACTGCTGGGGATAGAAAAGGCTGATGGTCGCGAGGAGGCGGATAATCTGCTGAAAAAAGTCCTCGCGTACAGGATTTTCCCTGATGATGAAGGGAAGATGAATCTCAATGTGCAACAGATTGGCGGTGGTCTGCTTGTGGTTTCGCAGTTTACGTTGGCTGCTGATACCAACAAGGGTCTGCGGCCAGGTTTTTCAAGTGCCAAGCCACCAGCTGAAGCCGAACAGTTGTACGAGTATTTTCTGAAGCAGGCAAAAAGCCTTCACCATGATGTTGGACAGGGAAGTTTCGGTGCCGACATGAAAGTAAGCCTTGTCAACGACGGGCCTGTCACTTTTATGCTGAAAACCTGACCATCGCCGGGTCGACTGACATCGCCCCCTACGCCCACGGATTGGCTGTGATGTCTCTGTCCTCTATCTTCTGTGCGCTGCATTCTGGACGTAGGGGCGCATGCCAGTGCGCCCGTTTCTCCGCATCAAATCAGGTTGATTATCTGACCATCCCCGGGTCGACCAGAATCGTTGCCGGTGTGAAAAACTATGAGGCTTCCTGGTCGGCTTCAGCTTCCCTGTCAGCCTCATCTTCCTTGTAGAAAATCTTGCTGGACAGTATGCCTATCTCGAACAACATCCACATCGGAATGGCCAGCATGGACTGGGAGAATGGGTCCGGTGGCGTCAGGAACATGCCCACCACGAAACAGCCTATAACCACATAGGGGCGCTTTATCGAGAGATCCTGCGGCGTAGTAACACCAGACATGACCAACAGGGTTGTAGCCACAGGAATTTCAAAAATCAGTCCGAAAGCAAAAAAGAATTTCAGGCTGAGATCCAGTGTGGTTTTGATGTCGGGCATCATCACCACAATCACTGGTGCAGAATCGATAAAAAACTTGAACAGGAAACCCAGCACCACGTAGTAGCAAAAGGCCAAGCCGACATAGAAAAGAATGACACTGGATACCAGAATCGGGAAAGTAACCCGGATTTCATTACGGTAAAGGCCGGGAGAAATAAAAGCCCATGCCTGATGGAGCACAAAAGGTATGCTTATGCAGAAGGCCACCATGAAGGTCAGTTTGAATGGTGCAAAAAAGGCGTCCAGCGGATTTACGCCGATCATGCTCACACCCTCAGGCAGTGCATCCAGCAGCGGCTGTACCACAAAAATGTAGATTTCGTTCGACCAGTTAACCAGCAGGACAAAAACAACAAGAATAACGGCTACCGAACGCAGAATCCGGTCACGCAATTCGATCAGATGGGAGACCAGCGGCGCTTCTTTGGCGTCATGATCCTGTTCGGTCTGTGGGTCGCTCATGCTCAGCCATCACCCTGGGGCGTGGAATTTTTCGGGGTTTCAGTAGAAGGTTCAGACTCTCTGTAGTCTGGTGGTTCGGCAAAGGCTTCGCTTTCAGCCCGCGCTGCTGCATGGTTTGAAACAGCCGGCTTCTCGTTTCCATCCACTTTTGCTTCACCAGCTTCCTTGTTATCGCTTTCCTTGCCATTGTTGTTTGAGGTAAACGCGGCTACCTGGGCTTCAAGATCGATATTCTTCTTGAACTCTTCGGTTTTCTTCTGCACATCGCTGATGGTGCTCTTGACCTGGGTCTGCGTTTTCTTGAAACGTTCCATGATTTCTTCATTACGCAGTTGGCGGCGAATCTCGTCTGCACCGACTTCCCGCTCTATGTCCTGCTTGATGGTATTGAAGCTGCGACGAAGTCGACCTATCCACAGTGTGATAGTACGAATGGCACCGGGAAGTTTCTCCGGCCCGAGAACAAGCAGAGCAACTACACTGATGAGTATCAGTTCAAAAAAGCCGATGTCGAACATGGAATGTTCCGCAAACGCGTGCGATGGGTTTCAGGACTTCAGCTTTTCTCTTCCACTTTTTCGGCTTTGACATCAATCGTGTTTTCACCGTCGGAAAGCTGTTCCTGTTTTGCCTGTTCCTTGCCTTCATCCATGGCATTCTTGAAACCCTTGATCGCTCCACCCAGATCGGAACCCATGTTGCGTAGTTTCTTGGTGCCAAAAACCATCATGATGATGGCAAGAATGATAAGAAGCTGCCAGATACCTATTCCGCCGAGACCCATAACCTGCTCCTGATGTGCAAGCATCTTGCCGATGCCGCTGTTGTAAACCTGTATGCCCGCATTGTATCAGCCACGGGCTGCTTTTT
>JAURLQ010000072.1 GCA_030831125.1 Gammaproteobacteria bacterium | reverse complement strand
TGATGAAATCGACTATCTTGCAGAAAGCTTCAGGGAACTGGGGCGCAATCCCAACGACATTGAGCTGATGATGTTTGCCCAGGCAAACTCCGAGCACTGTCGCCACAAGATATTCAATGCGAGCTGGACGCTTGATGGACAGGCCCGGGCACTCAGTCTGTTCGGCATGATCCGCAATACCTACAAGTGCAACAGCGAGGGAGTCCTGTCTGCATACAAGGACAATGCTGCTGTATTTGAAGGTTTGACGGCAGGCCGGTTCTTCCCCGATCCGGTGACGCATGCCTATGGTTTCCACCTCGAACCCATCCATATTCTTGCCAAGGTGGAGACACACAATCATCCAACTGCCATAGCACCTTTTCCGGGAGCTTCAACCGGTTCCGGTGGTGAAATCCGCGATGAAGGGGCCACCGGTACCGGCTCCAAACCAAAGGCCGGCCTCACCGGATTTACGGTTTCCAATCTGAAGATTCCGGGATTCGAACAGCCATGGGAAACTGATTATGGCAAACCGGGGCATATAGTCTCGGCATTACAGATCATGCTGGAAGGGCCCATTGGTGGGGCGGCTTTCAATAATGAATATGGCAGACCGAATTTATGCGGATATTTCAGGACCTTTGAACTGGCAACTCCCGAACCTGCCCTGAAGGAAGCAGGGACCATTGAAATACGTGGTTATCACAAGCCCATCATGATCGCCGGAGGATATGGCAACATCCGCGCAGGGCATGTTGAAAAACAGGACATTCCAATTGGCGCAAAACTGGTTGTACTGGGTGGTCCGGCCATGCTGATCGGACTTGGTGGTGGTGCAGCTTCTTCCATGGCTTCAGGTGCCGGAAATCAGGACCTTGATTTTGCTTCGGTACAGCGCGACAACGCGGAAATGGAGAGACGTTGCCAGGAAGTCATCGACAAGTGCTGGGCATTGGGCGAAGCCAACCCGATACGATTCATCCATGATGTGGGCGCAGGTGGCTTGAGCAATGCCTTGCCCGAGTTGGTAAAGGACGGCGGCAGGGGCGGCAGTTTTGAATTGCGCAAGGTTCCAAGTGCTGAAAAAGGCATGTCCCCCCTGGAGATCTGGTGCAACGAAGCCCAGGAACGCTATGTAATGGCAATTGCGCCTGATGATATCGACAGGTTCGAAGCTATCTGCCAGCGGGAACGTTGTCCATTTGCAGTAGTTGGTGAAGCGACAGATGAACAGCATCTGGTGCTGCATGACGATCATTTTGACAACAAACCGATTGATCTGCCGATGTCGGTGCTTTTCGGCAAGCCACCCCGCATGCACCGGGAAGCAACGACCCTTGCAGGCAACTTCAGACCATTCAATACACGGGAGCTGGTACTTGCAGATGCACTGGAAAGAGTCCTGAAACTGCCAACAGTTGGCAGCAAGGGCTTTCTGATTACCATAGGTGATCGTTCCATTACCGGTATGGTCGCTCGTGAACAAATGGTCGGTCCCTGGCAGGTGCCGGTTGCCGATGCGGCAGTAACCACACTTTCCTATGATTCTTATTTTGGCGAATGCATGGCAATGGGAGAGCGCACCCCGGTTGCACTGCTGGATGCGCCCGCTTCCGGACGAATGGCTATTGCCGAAGCACTCACCAATATAGCCTCAACCCGCATTCGCCGGCTCAGGGATGTTCGTATGTCGGCAAACTGGATGGCGGCAGCCGGTTATCCTGGAGAAGACCGCAATCTCTATGCGACAGTTGAAGCGGTCGGCATGCAATTGTGCCCCGAGTTGGGTATTACCATTCCGGTTGGCAAGGATTCCATGTCCATGCGTACTGTCTGGCAGGACATCGATGGCAAGAAGTGCATGGCAGCTCCGCTGTCTCTTATTGTTTCAGCCTTTGCACCAGTGCTGGACGTGCGCAAGACAGTTACCCCGCGATTGCGAACAGATCTGGGCGACAATGTCCTGATATTGCTGGATCTCGGGTTGGGTTCCAATCGTCTGGGTGGCTCTGCGCTTGCCCAGGTCCATGGTGAGTTGGGCGATGAAGCACCTGATCTGCACAGTGCCAGTGATCTGAGGTGTTTTTTCGATTTCATCCAGCAATGCCTGGAAGAGGGACTTTTGCTTGCCTATCACGACAGGTCTGATGGAGGCCTGCTGGTTACCCTGCTGGAGATGGCCTTTGCAGGACATTGCGGACTGCAGGTTGAACTGGATGCTTTTGCCAGCGAAGGCAGCCTGATAGACGCACTCTTTGCAGAAGAACTTGGTGCCGTGCTGCAGGTATGCAAGTCTGATCTTGCCAGGGCAGTGGAGCTGGCCGAGGAATATGGACTTGGTGATATCTGTTTCTCCATTGGTCAGGCTACAGATTCAGATGCCATCGCCTTGTCTTTTGGTGGCAGATCAGTGCTGGATGATTCCAGAACCAGACTCCATCAGTTGTGGGCCCAGACAAGTTATCGTCTGCAGTCACTGCGTGACAACGCCGATTGTGCAAAACAGGAGTTCGATCTTATCCAGGACCAGCACAATCCGGGCTTGCACAGTAATCTGACCTATAACCCTGATGACGACATTGCAGCCCCGTATATCAAATTGGGAGCAAGACCACGTATTGCCATTTTGCGCGAACAGGGAGTCAACGGACACATGGAAATGGCCGCTGCATTCCACAAGGCAGGTTTTGAAGCGGTTGATGTGCACATGAGTGACATCATCAGTGGCAGGGTCACGCTGGATAATTTCAATGCCTTGGTAGCCTGTGGTGGTTTCTCATATGGTGATGTACTGGGAGCAGGAGAAGGCTGGGCAAAATCGGTGCTTTTCAACAAAGCTGCCAGAACCCGGTTTGAGCAGTTTTTCAGACGAGAAACCACGCTTGGTTTCGGTATTTGCAATGGATGCCAGATGATGTCGAACCTGCATGAACTTATTCCGGGTGCAGATCACTGGCCGCATTTTGTGAGGAATGCTTCTGAACAGTTCGAGGGCAGAACCGTGCTGGTCAAGGTGGAGCCCACGGCATCGGTCCTGCTGGCGGGCATGGAAGGCTCGGTGTTTCCCATTGCTGTGGCCCATGGCGAGGGCAGGGCTGAGTTTTCATTAGACAAGGCCAGGCAACAGGTGTTGGACAGTGGCACTGTAGGGCTCGTTTATGTAGATAATTATGGCAAGGTTACAGAAACCTATCCTGCCAATCCCAATGGTTCACCGGCAGGTATTGCAGGGTTGTGCAACAGTGATGGTCGCTTTTCAATCATGATGCCTCACCCGGAACGCGTATTCCGTGCCGTGACCAATAGCTGGAAGGACGACAGCTGGCAGGAAGATGGTCCCACCATGCGCATGTTCCGCAATGCCAGGGTCTGGCTGGGTTGATGCGCAGCAGTCTGGCCTTGATCCCGGTGCTGGCTATAATCAACATCATATCAATACAAATAACAGTGGGGCGGGGATCATGCTCATCAAAAAATCACTTCTGATTACCATTCTCTTTTCGGCATTTCTTGCTGCCTCTGCGAGTCATGCTGCCGAAGCAATTACGCCGGCACCGGCCTTTTCAGCTGAAATCCTCAATGCTCCCCAGGATGAAGGATGGATAACCAATGGCGGAACCATCAGCAATCAGCGTTATTCTCCTCTTGCACAGATCAATCGCGACAACGTGGCCAATCTCAAGGCGGTCTGGCGTACCGATCTGGATTCTGCCCTGGATTTCAGGCACAACAACCAGGCGCAGCCCCTTGTCTATGAAGGGGTGATCTACATCGTTACCGGCCAGAATGATGTGTTTGCAATCAGTGTTGAAACCGGTGATATCCTCTGGGAATACCGCAGTGGTCTGGAGGAAGATGATGCCTTTGTGTGCTGCCAGTGGGTAAGTCGTGGACTGGGAATGGGGGATGGCAAGATTTTCCTGGGCCGCCTCGACTCGAAAATGATGGCACTTGACCAGCAGACTGGTGCCGTGATCTGGGAAAAACAGCTGGCTGATCCGAAACTTGGCTACAGTCTTACGGCAGCACCCTTGTACTACGACGGGATGGTCATTATAGGTAATGCCGGTGGTGACCTTGGCACGCGGGGCAGGGTGCAGGCGCTGGAGGCAGATACCGGCGAGCAACGCTGGATTTTCTATACCATACCGGGACCGGGGGAATTCGGTCATGATACCTGGCCCCAGGATAATGATGTGTGGCAATGGGGTGGTGCACCTGTATGGCATACACCGGCGGTCGATCCTGAACTGGGCATGATCTATTTTTCGACGGGCAATGCAGGACCAACGCTCGGTGGTGCTGTTCGCCCCGGAGACAACCTGTTTACAGCATCGATATTGGCTCTGGATGTCTACACCGGTGAATACCGCTGGCATTTCCAGGAAGTGCATCATGACATCTGGGATTACGATGCCCCCAACCCTGTCATCCTATTCGAAGCGGAATATGATGGTGTACTGCGCAGAGGGCTGGCACAGGCTGGCAAAACAGGTTGGATCTATCTGCTCGACAGGCTTACCGGTGAACCCCTGCTGGGGATCGAGGAAAGGCCTGTGCCCCAGGAAGAACGCCAGGCAACAGCTGCAACCCAACCATTTCCTGTTGGTCAGGCCATTACTTCACAGGAAACACGTTATTCATCAGAAAGAATCACACTGGTGAACAATGGCCGTATTTTTACCCCCTTTTTCGAGCCGGGTATTTTTACACCAGCCAATTCGGTCAACTGGCCACCCAGTGCCTATGATCCGGCCACCAACACCATGTATATCTGTGCTACAGACAGCTCCAACGGAGCTCGCGCGGATGCCACCCAGTTCGAGGGGCCGACCTTTGAACAATCCTGGAACGGTGGCACCTACGTTGGTTCCGGGCTTACCAGCCGCGGTGTCTATTCTGCCTTTGACCTGACGACCAACACCCCCCGCTGGCAGCGGGAAATCAGTGCTGCCTGTCGCAGTGGCTCTCTGGTAACAGCAGGTGGCATAGTATTCATGGGACATCGTGGCGACAACGAAATGGTTGCGCTGGACAGCGCCACAGGAGAGGAACTGTGGAGTTTCAGGGTAGAGGCGCCGGTAAATTCCGGATTCAGTACCTTCATGTGGAATGGAACCCAGTATATGGTGACCTATGCCGGTGGTGGCCTCTTTGGTGCTCTCAAGGGGGATGGAGTCTGGCTGTTTTCACTGGAAGGCACCCTGAATGAATTGCCACCTGATGCTGGCGGCAACACTAACCAGGTAGCCGTGGAAGTACCGGACAGACAGGCGGATCTGGAGAGTGGAGAGGCCATGTACAAGGCAGCCTGTGTGTATTGCCATGGCAATACCGGGGAAGGTGGTGAGGGGGGGGGAGCCCAGCTGACAAACCGATTGTCCATTGGCGACATCATGAATGTACTTGGCAACGGCCGGAATGTGATGCCCAATTTCAGTCCGGTTATGAGCAACGAACAAATGCACGATGTTGCCAGCTATCTGGCTGATGTACTGATACAAAATCGCTGATGGACATGAAAATTTTAGGTCCCCTGTTGCTGGCTTTGCTTGCAGCTACCGGTAACGCATTTTTTGCCTGGGGCCAACGCAAGGCGGTTGGTGTTGAAAACACCTTTGTCTTCATCACGGTGACACTCAGCTTGTGCGTGCTGTTGTGCCTGCTTGCTGCACCATTATCCGGAAGTGTGAACTACAGCGCGACGCTGCGCAGTAATTTCATCTGGGCAGCAGTCAGTGGTGTGGGCCTTTTCATGACCTATATCGGGTTCAACCTGTTGTATGCAAACTACGGTGCTTCTGGCTATACCCTATATGGTGTGCTTTCGATTCTGACGACTTCAGTGATTGTGGGTTCCTTCCTGTTGAAGGAACCCCTCAATCTCTATCACTGGCTGGCGATTCTCTCTGCCATTGTCACTGTAGCGCTTTTTTCCTACGGTAACAGCCTGCGCTGAGATTCGCGCTTCAGTCCTGCATGAGAGCTGTGAGCGGCTCAATTATCGCATCAGCCCATAACTGGTAACCGGCCGTGGTCGGATGCAGTCCGTCACTCATGATAGTGGCCGGAATATTTCCCTGTTCATCGAGGAAAATTTCTCCGATATCCAGATAGTGCACCTGTTCTCCATCGTGCAGTCTTGAGATTATGCTGTTGATTTCAGCAATCTGGGGACGCAGGGGACTGTCGGCTGTGCTGCGCGGAAATATACCAAGCAACAGGATGTTTGCATCAGGGAAATTCTGCTGCAATTGCAGTACCACAGCACCTATGCCTTCCGCTATTTCACCGGCAAGGTTGGTACGGGTGTTGTTGGTGCCGATCATCAGCATCACAGCTTTCGGACTGAAGCCCTGACCTTCACCATTCTGCAGGCGGTAGAGAACGCCCTGTGTGGTGTCTCCGGCAATGCCGAAATTGGCCACTTTCATATTGGCAAAATATCTGTCAAAAACAGGTTTGCCCGCATAGTTGCCGGTTTCGTTTCGCCACCAGTCTGTGATGGAGTCTCCCATGAACAGCACATCGATATCACCTGCACGAGCCACTTCGAGATTGCTCTGGTGCTTTGCTTCAAA
The DNA here is from genome assembly GCA_030831125.1 of Gammaproteobacteria bacterium. Taxonomy (GTDB): domain Bacteria; phylum Pseudomonadota; class Gammaproteobacteria; order Pseudomonadales; family Pseudohongiellaceae; genus CAILUG01. Next base: position 6,479 of record JAURLQ010000072.1, on the reverse strand, counting down.
ACGGGGGCTCAGATCGGGAATGATGGCAGTGTTGATTTCGCGTGGCGTGATTTCGACCAGCCAGGGATAGTTGTCGAATATGGCCTTGTCGCTGCCTTGCAAACCGGAAAGAAAGCGCTGGAGAGTAGCTTGTGCCTGGGTAATCTGGGCATCACTTGGTCTGGGCATCACAACGGCATCTGGCACAGGTGCTGGCGTTGCCCGCCTTGGCTGCGCCGATACCTGCATGACCAGCAGCATATTGCATGCTGCCAGCAGAACTGCCAGTGAAACGGGTAAGGACCTGCGGAAAGTTTTCATGTATCCCCCTTTGTAATTGTTTTCAGGCAATCGAAAATATCATTTTGTCCGATCTGCTGATAGAGTTTTCTTGCGTTTGGAACTTGCCGGGAACACAGACCTGCAGATGACACTACTGACACAAGACCCCGGAGTTGGAAACAATCATTCATTTCGCGGATGCGGGAGGGCCATGCAGTGCGATTCGTGACCAGGGCCTTGATGCTGCTGTCTCTGGCTGTATCAGTTTTTGCGTGTGTACTGGGATTCATGCTGATGAGAAATCCGCTTCCCGTGTTTGAAGTGACAGATACTACAATGGTAAACAATATACCTGAATCCGCAGAAACACTGCCTGACCCGATTCCGGCTGCCGTGTCAGTCCCTCCTCAAATAGTACCGGCATTGCCTGAAGCAGTACTCGAAGATTCCACTCCCGTATTCCTGATGACAGAACAGGATATGGGAAATTGTGTGGTGCCATCCCGGGAGGAAGTCATACCCAGAGAAAGCGAAAGGGTGTTTCGCTGGACCGATGACACTGGGCGGGTGTATTTCGGTGACAGGCCACCACAAGGCGCGCAGGCAAGCCTCTATGAACCCGACCTGCCAACGCGCATGGATTTTTTTGATATGGATGTGATCAATCGCGGGGCAGCCAGTATTACTTTCCTGCAGGAGATGCTGCAGTCCAATGTCACCGCTTCCTACGAAACACTGTCAGCTCTGGTAGGACAGGAGCGCTTGCGCAGAGTGGATCTGCAGGTGGTTATTTTTCCGGAACGCACAGAATATCTTGAGTATGCACAGGCAATCACCGGCAGTGATATGAGCGGCACAAGCGGCTTCTATACTTCAGCCACCAATGAAGCGGTCACCTATCTGCATCAGTCAGAGTCGGAAACCCTGGAAGTGGCTCGCCATGAAGCCACTCACGTCATAATAAGGGCCATGCTCGGGGATCCACCACCCTGGCTCAATGAGGGACTGGCAGAATATTTTTCCATGCTGAAAGTAACCGGGACCTTCCATCAGGTTGGTATCCAGCCCCAGAGATTGCAGGAGGCCAGATTGGCGCTTGCCAATGGCTATCCTGCCTCTCTGTCTGCATTTGTTTCCATGCGGCGACAACAGAGGAGCAATGAGCGAATTTCAACGCATTACGCTATTGCATGGGGGCTGGTGTATTTTCTTATGGGTTCACAGCAGGGCAGGGATACGCTTGCAACGCTCATGAAGTCGTTTGCCGACAATTACTGCACTCGCGTGAGTGGCCGGCGTATTCTTGATGAAAACTGGCCAGGGGGGCTGGAAGCCCTTGAAACCGGATTCTACAGCTGGATATTCAGTGCATATGAAAAGCGTTCACATGTCTTCTGATTACTGGCTGGGGCTTACTGCAGCAGCACCACCAGCAGCAGAGCCGGTCAGGATGTTGTTGTTGATCACCGCAGGAGCAAGAGTAGGCTGATTGTTGACCAGCTGGTTTTCGGTTAGCTCCTGCTGGTTCAGGGCAGCGTCTGTTTGCGGTTGCAGGGCGAGATTCAGGGGCTCACCATTGTTGTTTACTGCAGCTGTGGATTGCGCAGTTACAATCAGGTCTGCAGCTGTTCCCACATCAATACCTTGCGACACGAAAGCATCCAGCATCTCATTTGCCGGCATATTGCGATTGTTCGAACTCATGATTTGTGCTGCCTGGCCCACACCAACACCTGAACCCACAATTCCCTGCAAAACCCGGCTCGGTGGGGCTGCAAGTATCAATCTGGTCAGATACGCACCTGCCTGGTTGAGTGGGATACCAGCTCTCATCAGGATATCCAGTCTTTGGGTTGTGGAAGCGGCCGATGTAACAGCGACAACAAGACGTGTTGCTATCTCAACAGTCAGCCCTTCCGCTCTGAGAGTTTCAGCCTTGTTGATTGTGGCATCCGGAATATTGTTGGTAGAAACAACAGCGGCAGCATCAACCGCGGACATCCCCGAATCTGTAAGCGCGGCGATAATTTCATCAGGAGTGTCAATCTGTGCCAGGAAAGCCAGCATTTCCAGGGCGTCATCAAGCGTAAATCCCCGTTCGATAAGACTAGAGACAATCTGCTGTGGTGGAGTTTGCATGGCATACAGATTCAGGATAAGAGTCCGGGCCTCATCGCGGCTGATTTGGCCATAGGCAGGAACCATCACGGCCAGGGACATGATTATGCCCAGAACAATTGCTGTTATTTGTCTATTTTTCATGATTCTGTCTCCAGATCACCTTTAATCGGTATTATACCTTTTTTTGAAGACTGTTGAACTTGCAATATAATCAATAATACCTATTTCACTTTTATCATAATGGCCTGTTTCCAGGGTCATACCAAGGGATAAATTCCTGAAATTGATATAAATCAGTAGGTTGAAAAATTAAGTATCAGTTCAATGTGAAAGACTGGTTCATCAGAAAGGGGGTGGGGTGGCAGCAGCAGGGAAGGGTTCCACATCCGGAGGCTGCGGATATTCATTCAGGTTCCGACCAGGCATGCCCTTGTCTCTGTGCTTGATCATGGCTCTGGTTTTCGCCTTGAAGCCGCCTGCTGTCCATGCCATCGATTTCGCAAGGCTCAGGGCGACACTGGTGCTTCGCTTTGGTCCGGATCGTCTCCCGGTACTGGAACAGTGGCAGAAAACACTGTCTGAAATAAACGGACTTGAAGACCTCGCCAAGCTTCACAGAATCAACACGTTCATCAATGACAACACCCGGTTTCTGGATGATGAGCAGGTTTGGCAGCAAAAAGATTACTGGGCGACACCGCTTCAGCTCATTGGCAGGGGACAGGGTGATTGTGAGGACCTTGCAATTGCCAAATATTATTCGCTGAAAAATGCCGGTATTGAAATAGCCAAACTGAGGCTGGTGTATGTGCGAGCTCAAATCAACCAGAGTGGCAAGCTCCAGACACAGGCACATATGATTCTTGCCTATTACTCTTCGCCTTTGTCAGAACCTTTGGTGCTGGATAATCTGGTCGCGGACATAAGACCTGCATCCCAGCGTAATGATTTGCAGCCTGTATTCAGTTTCAATCACGAAGCGTTGTGGAGTGGTGTTGCGAATGATGGGCCATCCAGCAATGGCAAGCAGTTGACCCGATGGGAAGATCTCCAGATGCGGGCAGCTGAAGAAGGTATGGATTAAGGAGAAATTATCGATTAAGGAGAAATTAACGATGTCAATGTACCGGCAACTCTGGTTGGCAATGGTTACGAGCATAATGATTGCCTTGATTGGCAGTTTGCTGGCATCCACGATTGCAGCCCGATCATATATGCAGGATCAGTTGGCGATAAAGAATGCGGATAATGCATTGGTACTGGCACTTACGCTCAGTCAGCAACAACCTGATGAAATTCTGGTTGAGTTGGCAGTATCAGCCCTGTTCGACAGCGGACATTATGAATATGTTGAGGTAGTGGACCCACAGGGAACTGTAATGATCAGCAGGCGGGAACAAGATGCAGAAACAGGCGTTCCAGACTGGTTCATTAAAGTACTGCCAATCAATGCTGCGCCCGGAGAGGCCCAGCTCAGTGGAGGATGGATCCAGTTTGGCTCGGTCATTCTGGAGAGTCACAGCAGATTTGCCTATGAGGCATTATGGTCAAGTGTGCTCAGAATGCTGGGTGCAGCAGTACTTGCAGGGCTTGCTGGCAGCATCCTGGGCCGACTGATACTCAACCGTCTTGCAACTCCATTGGATGCTGTAATCAGGCAGGCCCAGGCAATCACGCACAAACGATTTTCAAGTATTGATTTGTCTTCCGTGCCGGAGTTGCATGACCTGGGAGAGGCAATGAACTCCATGGTGCAAAAACTCAGGACAATTTTTGAGGAAGATGCACGCAAACTTGAGGAGATCCGGGCCTCTGCCAGCGCTGACCCCCTGACCAGGCTGCCAAACAGGTCATATTTCATTGCTAAAATGCAGAAAATGCTGGAGCAGGATGACGCGAATGGTTGTTCTGTGATCATGCTTCACATCAAGAAACTGGCACAGTTGAATCGTGATATAGGAAGGGTCGCTACAGATTCCTTGCTTTTGGATATTGCCAGAATTGTCAGAGAAATTTCTTCAGGTGAAGTGGCTTCACTGGCAGGAAGGCTGAACGGCTCTGATTTCGCGGTGTTGTTACCGGTTGCAACACATCCTGCAGAAATGGCAAACCAGTTGATTGAAGCTGTAAATAAACAGTTACATGCATATTCATCAAAGGATTACGGGGTGTGTGCAAGTGCCGGAACCTTCGGGGCAGTTTCTGATATTACTGCTGTGCTTTCGCGACTTGATGCTGCACTTGCAACAGCAGAATCTGGCAACATGACCTTGGTGCTGGTGACAGAAGAAAACACTATCTATCCTCGTAATTCTGATGAATGGTCAACCCGCATTCTCGCCTCGGTGGCAGAGCATCATGTAAAGCTGGCAACCTCCCCGGTAATCGATATGAATGGAAGGCTGCTCCATATGGAGGCTCATTTGCGCATCAAGCTTCCACAAAGTGCCGAATGGCTGGTTGCAGGTGAGTTCTTTCCCATGGCGCAAAGGCTGGGACTTACTGCCAGACTCGATTTGGAAGCCATCAAGCTGGTACTGGATCTGCTGGAAAATGACAGGAGTGCCCATGTCATGGCTGTGAATCTTGCCGGTGCATCGCTGGCTGATCAGGAATTCTGCTTGGAACTTGAAAAAATTTGTGCCAGTAAAGTGTCCTTGCTGCCTGGCTTGTGGATCGAGATTTCAGAGCAGGGTGTGCTGGACTATTATGCAGAGTTTTGCCGCTTCCTGTCCCTGATGAGGGGGTATGGCTGCAAAATCGGGATAGAACACTTTGGTAGCAGACTCAGCGAAATTGGCAAATTTCACGGTCTGGGATTGCACTACCTGAAGATTGATCCGGGATTCATACATAATCTGGATCAGAATCCGGGAAATCTTGCCTTGCTACAGGGGCTGGCCCGCATTTCGCATGATATCGGCGCATTGGTCATAGCCGAGGGTGTTTCAAGTGAATCTGAATTACAGGTTCTGACTGAATCGGGTTTCGATGGTGCGACCGGCCGGGCTGTCAGACTGCCCCTTGATGGAAGGTAAACAGCTTGTCTCTGCTTCTGTCCAATCTGTGGGGCTGTTATCGGTTCGGGCTTTTTACGGGCTGATATGTCTATGCAGGGCAGTTCTCTTGTCGCTTGTCTGTCACAGGTCCCTTGCCCCAATTGCGGGAATCAGAGGGATGTGGCCTTGCACGCCGTATGGTCCGGTTCGCTGGCATTTCTGTGGTGCAATCGTACCTATCACTGTTTCAATCTGGATTGTCCCGTGTGTCACCATGGCAATTCATGGCCTGAAAAGAACAAGGATGCAGAGTCAGAAATCCCTGTAGATGAAAGCCTGGCAAGCGAAATTGCCGGGAGCCTGCTCAATTTGCCGCAGACCTTGCGGTACTACCGTCAATTGGGTGTAGTGGGCAAGGTGCGTTATCGTCGGATGTTGACAAGGCTTGGTCTGGAAAAGCTGGCAATGAGACTGGCAGCGGAGAAGGGCAAGGGCGTTCTTCGCTGAACGCCCTGCAGGAACAGCATGTATCAGGGTACGGGTTGCGGCAAGGGCTCATTACCAATAGCCGTATGACCTTCAACCGAGTCGCAATGCATGCCAGGTGCTGGCGGGGTCCGGTCGGGGCAACGGAACATACCACCTACTCGAACGCCACCGAGATCTCCTGCTCTTACGGGATGCAGTGCCACGCTGATGATGGTGCCAGGAGGATAGGCGCTCACTGTGACTCCCTGACGGGCCATTTGGGATGAACCCTGCATTTCCACTGACCAGACTACCGGTTCGCCGGCAGCATCGCGTTCCACATTCTTGCGCTCTGCATTCATGGGGGCAAACAGGATGGACATGTGGTTGGGCATGGGGTCGACACGCGTGACTACACCGGTAAACACCCTGGTAACCTGCAGGTCATACATGGCGAAGGAATGATGAGCCATTGCCGCAGTTGCAGCCAGTCCGGACAATCCAAGCATTGCTGCCATCTTCAAGTATGTTGTACGAGTTGCTTTCATTTGTGGTCTCCGTTTTATTCTATTTTAGCTGGCCCCGACCTTACTCAAAACTGAATATGTCGTCGTTTCGAGGTTTTTGCAT
>JAURLQ010000071.1 GCA_030831125.1 Gammaproteobacteria bacterium | reverse complement strand
CGTGCATGCCTATACCAATGACCAGAATCTCATAGACAATTATCACAAGGCAGATCGTCGTGGCCGAAGTGCTGCACTGAACATGGTGTTGACAGAAACGGGCGCAGCCAAGGCTGTTTCAAAGGCAGTACCTGAACTGGCTGGCAAGCTCAGTGGTAATGCTGTCAGGGTGCCCGTAGCTGACGTTTCCATGGCCATACTCAATCTTACCCTGCAGACCAAATGTACCAAGGAAGAAATCAACGAATATCTGCGTAAGATCGCCCTGCATTCGCCCTTGCAGAACCAGCTGGGATATACGGAGTCACCGGATGCGGTTTCCAGTGACTTCATCGGCTCAAGGGAAGCCTCCATCCTGGATGCCACAGCCACTATCAGCAATGGACACAATCTGGTGCTTTATCTGTGGTATGACAACGAATACGGTTATTGCAACCAGGTAGTCCGTATGGTCAGCAAACTTGCTGGCGTCAACTATCTGTCCTACCCGGAAAATGAAAGCATGGACAGCTGATTTGCCTGCCATGCCAAATCCCAAAGCGCTTGCTGCATTGGTGGCAGGCGCTTTTCTTTTTTTGCTTTTACTGTTTCATGCCACTACCTCACTGCCTGTACATGCACTGCAGGGGCATACCATGGGCACTACGTGGAGTCTGCAGCTTGCGCTGCCGGCAAGTGAGAGCCCGGATCCTGTGCTCGCTGGAGCAATCGCAGCACGTCTTGAGCATCTGGACCGAGCCATATTCAGCACCTGGACACCCGATTCGGAGCTCATGCAATTGAACGTTGCGATTCCCGGAGTAGCCAGGGCTGTTTCAGTCGAACTTGGCCAGGTGCTGGCGCTTGCAAGTAGTATACATGCACTGTCTGAAGGAGCATTTGATCCGACTGTAGGTCCATTGGTCAGGTTATGGGGTTTTGGTGTTGATCAGACTGGCGACAATATGCCATCTGATACAGATATAGCCCTGGCTCAGGAGCAAACCGGCATGGATGCCCTTGTGCTGGATGGAAACAGTGGCACAGCAACCCCAGGACGGAACATTGAGTTGGACCTCTCAGGCATAGCAAAAGGCTATGCTGTTGATGACCTGGCCCGCTTGCTGGAGGGCTATGGCTATGACAATTATATTTTTGAAGTGGGTGGCGAACTGCGTGTGAGTGGCGCAGGGCCTGACGGGGATGGCTGGACTCTTGCCATGGAAAAACCCGGACAGGGCGAGCGAAGTGCCATGGCTGCCATCAGCAGTGAAGGGCAGTCCTTCGCACTGGCCGCTTCGGGTGATTATCGCAATTTCAGAATAATGGATGGGCAGCGCTATTCCCATGAAATTGATCCGGTTACTGGTCGGCCGGTCACTCATAATCTGGCGGCAGTCACTGTGCTGGCATCACAGGCGGCTATTGCAGATGCATGGGCAACAGCCCTGATGGTGCTGGGCCCCGAGAAAGGATTGCTGCTTGCAGAAAAGAACTCTGTTGCAGCGTACTTTATAATGCATGAGGGTGATGGTTTCAGGACAAGGGCAAGTACCGGCATGCAAGCACGGTATCCCGATCTGTAGAGGTTCCCCTGGTATGGCAAAACACAGTTACGATCTTATAGTGATAGGCAGTGGCCCGGCCGGAGAAGCGGCCACAATGAATGCAGTGAAACTGGGCAAAAAAGTTGCCATGGTCTGCGACAAACTGAAGCCCGGCGGCAATTGCACCTATCTTGGGACCATTCCTTCCAAGGCACTGCGCCATGGGGTCAAGCAGGTCATACAGTTCCGGACCAATCCCATGTTCAGGGACTTCGGGGATTCAAGCAGTGTCACTTTTCCCCAGTTGATGAAACATGCCAACAGGGTGGTTGATGAGCAGGTCAGCCTGCGAAGCAATTTCTACCAGCGTAATTTTGTAAAAGTCTACGAAGGGGTCGCCAGTTTTGTAGATGCCCACACTATCGAAATACTGAAAGGGCGCAGCAAGGCAAAACTCCATGCCGAACATTTCATTATTGCCACCGGCTCCAGGCCCTATCATCCGGAAGAGCTGGATTTTACCCAAAAGCGTGTATTCGACAGCGACTCGATCCTCGGTCTGGGTGAAAGCCCACGCAAGGTCACCATCATTGGTGCCGGTGTTATTGGATGCGAATACGCTTCCATTTTTGGAGGACTGGGTTGCAAGGTAGAGCTCATCAATCCGGCATCATCATTGCTTTCGTTTCTCGACACAGAAATTACCGATGCCCTGAGTTATCACCTGCGAAACCTGAGCGTTCGCTGCAGACACATGGAGCACTTCAGCAGGATTGAATACCTGGATGACTGTGTAATCACACATCTTGAGTCCGGCAAGAAGATCAAGAGTGATATCATCCTGTGGGCCAACGGCAGAACAGGAAATACTGACAGGCTGAATATCGATGCAATTGGCCTCAAGGCCAATAGTCGTGGCCAACTGCATGTCAACAACAAATACCAGACCTCATGCAAGAACATCTATGCTGCCGGGGATGTCATCGGTCCACCTGCACTTGCCAGCGCTGCCTATGACCAGGGCAGGGCAGCATCCAATGCGATATTCAATCCTGAGGCCTTCGTTTCATTGAAGGAAATTCCAACCGGCATCTATACCATTCCTGAAATCAGCACTATTGGTCTCAACGAACGTGAATTGACTGAAAAGAAAATTCCCTATGAAGTAGGCAAGGCTTTTTTCCGCAGTATTGCTCGTGCCCAGATTACGGGCGATGAAGTGGGCATGCTGAAAATCATTTTTCACTTCGACACCCTCGAAATCCTTGGCATACACTGCTTTGGCGACCAGGCGTCGGAAATTCTGCATATAGGCCAGGCCATCATGAACCAGAGGAAAGGGGCCAACACCCTGCGCTACTTTCTGAATACCACATTCAATTACCCAACAATGGCTGAGGCCTACAAGGTGGCTGCCCATGATGGTTACAACAGGGTATTCTGATGCAGAGAGTGTTCCAGTTGAGAGTCATTCGCATGCGGCGACCGCAAGATTGGTGCACAGTTGAAATTGTGCGCAGCATGGGCAAAACAACTTGAAGAAAATCAGTCTAAAGTGTAAATTTGCGCCCCGTTTGAAGCAGTCGCAAATCGCTTATTCGAATGGGGTATTCAAGAGGCTTTCGGGTCTCAAATTCCCTGATACGGGCCGGACACCGGGATGTTAACGGTCAGGGCGCGAGACGATTTCACCAGCTAACAGCACAATCCATGGTTCAACCCTCCACAGGGTAGAAGTGGGTATTTTCATTGCGGATGCCTTGGCACTGCAATTTGCATTCGTAACCAACAGGGTACTGGCGTGAACATAGATCTCTGGCCGATAGTGTTCTACAGCGTGATAGTTGTAGTGCTTATTGTCTTCCTGCTTGTGGCATCTGCCTTTCTTGGCCAGAAACGACAGGATCATGCCACTCACGATGTGTATGAATCAGGTGTCCTTCCTGTCGGTTCTTCCCAGATCAAGGTGGCTGTTCCGTTCTATCTCACAGCCATACTGTTCATCATTTTTGATCTGGAGGCAGCTTTCCTGTTTGCCTGGGCCATTTCCATCCGCGAATCCGGGTGGCTGGGTTATATCGAGGTCTGCATCTTCATCTTCATCCTGCTGGCCGGTCTCCTGTATCTGTGGCGCAGCGGCGCGCTGGAATGGCGCACACTGCGCCAGCAACATGACAGGGCTGCCCTCAAAGGCGAGGGTGGTGTGGTCAACACCGGCCCCTTTCTGAAAAAAACCAAAGCTGCAGCAGATCAGGGTCATCATGATGATCATCACGCTGGAGGACATCACTGATGAGCTGGGAACTGGTCAAGCCTGAAGATACCTATTCTGCAAGTCCGGGTATGGAGCAGTTTGAGGATCACATACGCAAGAATGTGATCATGACAACGCTTGAGGACATGCTGGCCTGGAGCCGCAAGAACTCCCTGTGGCCTTTCAACTTCGGTCTTTCCTGCTGCTATGTGGAAGCTGCAACTGCGATATCCAGCCGTCATGACATCGCCCGTTTCGGGGCGGAAGTTTTCCGTGCCACACCGCGTCAGGCGGATATGATCATCATCGCCGGCACGGTATTCCGCAAAATGGCCCCGGTGGTCCAGCGTCTTTACGAACAGATGATGGAGCCACGTTACGTCATCTGCATGGGCTCCTGCGCCAATTCAGGGGGAATGTACGACATCTATTCCGTAGTGCAGGGCGTGGACAAGTTCCTGCCCGTGGACGTGTATGTGTCTGGTTGCCCCCCCCGCCCTGAGGCCCTTCTTCAGGGGCTGACGCTGCTGCAGGATTCCATTGGCAAGAAGCGTCGTCCGGTAAGCTGGGTAATCAGCGATCAGGGTGTATATGAGCGTGAAAAGAATGTTATCCAGCGCGAAGCCAGACTTGAAAGCCGTATAGCTGCAACTGAGCTCACCAGCCCGGATATCCTCTGGGAAACAGAAGCCCAGGAAAAATCGGTTATCCGCCTTGACGATGGCAAATTGGTCAAGAAGCAGAAATAACAGGAAACAAGGACCGGGGTCAGAGTCATTTTTTGACTCCGGGATGCTTAGACTCAAAACAGACAGAAGAAAAAATGACTCTGACCCCAGATTCAACATCCGCACAGGCCCAGACGCTACCGGCAGTCATTGCCGCTCTGTATCAGAAGTTCGGCGAGTCTTCCTTTGTGCGTCAGCATACGGCCGAAGGCATGCCAACCCTGTGGGTGGGTCGCGACAAGGTCATGAATGTTCTGCGTTATCTCAAGGAAGAGCATCGTCCACGTTATGAAATGCTGCTTGATGTCACTGCCATTGACGAGCGTGTCCGTCTGCACCGCGAAGGACAGCCCGACAGTGATTTCACTGTTGTCTATCACCCGACTTCCTTTTCCGGTAATTGCGATATCCGCATCAAGGTGGCGCTGCAGGAAAACGATCTGAACATGCCAACTGCAATTCCGCTGTGGTCCAGTGCCAACTGGCAGGAACGCGAAATATGGGATCTTTTTGGCATAGTGTTTACTGGTCATCCGAATCTGAGCCGCATCCTCTGCCCACCTACCTGGAAAGGACATCCATTGCGCAAGGATCATCCGGCCCGTGCAACCGAAATGGATCCTTACTCAATGAGTGATGAAATCCAGGATCGTGAGCAGAGCGCGATGAAGTTCAATCCGGAGGAGTGGGGCCTCAAGCGTCGCAGTGAGGAATCCGAGTTCATGTTCCTGAACTTCGGTCCGAACCATCCGGCAGCACACGGTGTTATCCGTTTTGCCCTGCAGCTTGATGGCGAGCATGTACTCGATGTTGTACCTGATGTGGGTTACCACCATCGTGGTGCCGAGAAAATGGCCGAGCGCCAGACCTGGCATACCTATATTCCCTACACCGATCGTATCGATTACCTCGGTGGTGTAATGAACAACCTGCCATATGTCATGGCAGTGGAAAAAATGGCGGGCATTGTTGTGCCCGAGAGAGTCCAGGTCATTCGTGTGATGCTGGCCGAGTTCTTCCGCATCTGTTCGCACCTGCTGTTCTTCGGTACCTGGGCTGTTGACCTTGGGCAGCTGTCGCCACTGTTCTATGCCTTCGTGGATCGTGAAAAAGCCTTCAACATTATCGAATCGATCACCGGGGCACGTATGCATCCGGGCTGGTTCCGTATAGGTGGCGTTGCCCAGGATCTGCCGCAGGGCTGGGACAGAATGATCCGGGAGTTTGTGGAGTACTTTCCGAAACGACTGGACGAATATCACAAGATGGTCATGGAAAATACCGTGATCAAGCAGCGTACCCGTGGCGTTGGCAGCATTGATACTGAAAACGCCTTTGACTGGGCCATGACCGGACCGGCACTGCGTGCCACAGGACTTGAGTGGGACTATCGCAAGAACCGTCCCTACAGTGGTTACGAGAATTTTGAATTTGATGTGCCAATCGGGGTGAATGGTGACTGTTATGACCGTGCCGCCGTGCGCGTGGAAGAATTGCGCCAGAGTAACCGCATCATCAAGCAGTGTCTGGAAAACATGCCGTCCGGTCCGTACAAGGCAGATCATCCGCTGACCACGCCGCCGATCAAGGAAAAGAGCAAGCTCGACATCGAAACCCTGATCAACCACTTCCTGAGTGTGAGCTGGGGACCGGTCATGGATCCTACTGAAGTGACCACTACCATCGAGGCGACCAAGGGCCTGAACATGTATTACCTGGTCAACGATGGTGGCATTGGGTCCTACAGAACCAGAATCCGTACGCCATCCTTTATACACATCCAGGCTATCCCGTATCTGAGCCGTGGACTGATGCTGGCCGACTTCACGGCAGTGGTTGCAACCACTGACTTCGTGATGGCCGATGTGGACAGATAAGCAGACCGATAAAAGACAGAACGCAGAAGACAGACGATGAGCAATATCATTGCCAGTACAGCACCAAAAGCCCGGGCCCTGACCCCGGAAGAGATCCATGAGATAGAGCATGAAAAGACGCATTATCCCTACGCCCAGGCTGTAGGGCTTGAAGCGCTCAAGATTGTGCAGAAATACCAGGGCTGGGTCAGTGACGAAAGCCTGTTGGCGGTTGCCGAATATCTGGACCTGGCTCCGGATGAACTGGAAGGTGTAGCCACGTTTTTCAACATGATATTCCGCCGTCCGGTTGGCAGGCACGTTATCCAGTTTTGCGACAGTGTGGCCTGCTGGATGCTTGGTTGCGACTCCCTCAAGGGGCATATCACCAGCACACTTGGTATCGAGTATGGTGAAACAACCGCTGACAATATGTTCACACTGATTCCGGTTCCATGTCTGGGAGATTGTGACAAGGCACCAGTGTTGCAGGTTGGAGATGTGGTTTACCGCAATCTGACACCGGAAAAAATTGACCAGATCATAGCCGACCTGCGTGCGCAGGCCTGACAGGTTTAGACAGGTTTCCAGAGAAGACAGATAAATGAACGGACCAAAGCTGCCACTGACCAAGAATATCGAAATCGGTCGTGCGCCATTCACACTGGCGCAGTATCAGGCCGCCGGTGGCTATGTCAGCGTGACCAAAGCGCTGGCCATGGAACCGAAAGCCGTACGTGAACAGGTCAAGGACAGTGGCCTGGGTGGAAGAGGCGGTGCCGGTTTCAATACCGGCCTCAAATGGAGCTTTGTACCCGAGCCTGATGGTGGACCAAGATACCTGGTGGTTAACGGCGACGAAATGGAACCGGGTACCTTCAAGGACCGGCTGTTGATGGAATACGATCCGCATCTGCTGGTGGAAGGGGTTATTACCTCATCGATCGCCATACAGGCTTCGCAGGCCTATATCTTTCTCCGCGGTGAATACAAGGCTGCAGAAAAAGCCCTGCAGCAGGCGATCAAGGAAGCCTACGAAGCCGGTTTCCTCGGCAAGAATATCCAGGGTTCCAATTTTTCACTTGATCTGTGCCTGCATACATCTGCTGGTCGCTATATCTGTGGTGAGGAAACTGCACTCATCAATGCACTGGAAGGCAAAAGAGCCAATCCCCGATTCAAGCCACCATTCCCGCAGGTCAGCGGTCTGTGGGGGCGTCCGACAGTAGTGAACAATGTCGAGACCATCTGCAACGTGCCGGGCATCATCAGTTACGGCGTTGAATGGTTCAAAAGCCTTGGTATCAATGGCCAGACCGGTACCCGTATCAGCGGTGTAAGCGGACGTGTCAAAAATCCGGGCTGCTGGGAAATGCCGGTAGGCACTACCTTCAGGACCCTGTTTGAAGACTTTGCCGGTGGCATGCTGGATGGCTATGAAATGAAGGCTTTCCTCCCCGGTGGCGGTTCCACCGACTTCCTGCTGCCCGAACACCTCGATCTGCCGATGATTCCGGGTGATGTAGCCAAGGCCGGCAGCCGATTGGGGACATCATTGATCATGGTGCTTGATGACAAGACCTGCCCGATAGGCTGTATTGAGAATCTGATGAAGTTCTTTGCCCACGAAAGCTGTGGCTGGTGCACACCCTGTCGTGACGGTTTGCCGTGGACAGAGCACATGATGCACAAGTTGGAAACAGGCACCGGCAGCATGGAAGACATCGAGCGTCTGGAAGAAATGACCCGCTATATGGCACCCGGCAATACCTTCTGCGCACTGGCGCCAGGAGCGGCCGAGCCCTTGCAGAGCGGACTGAAACATTTCCGTGATGAGTTTATCGAACACGTACAACACGGTTGCAAGTATAAACAGCATTAAGTATTTGTTTTAAAATATTGAATTATAAGGAGTATTGGAAAGGATCTAGCTTTCCAATCCGGAGCTGTAGATGGCCAAGATAAATGTAGACGGCAAGGTCTTTGAAGTAGACCCCAACAACAACCTGCTGCAGGAAATCCTGTCACAGCAGGTTGACCTGCCGTATTTCTGCTGGCACCCCGCGATGGGTTCGGTGGGTTCCTGCCGTCAATGCGCGATCATTGAATATGCCAATGATGAAGACCAGCGTGGTCGTCAGGTCATGGCCTGCATGACAGTTCCCCGTGAAGGTGCCCGCTATTCCATAGAAAAGGCGGCTGGTTTCCGTGCCCAGGCCATTGAGAGCATCATGATCAACCATCCACATGACTGTCCGGTCTGCGAAGAGGGTGGTGAGTGTCATCTGCAGGATATGACGGTAATGTCCGGCCATACCTACCGCCGTTATGACGGCATGAAGAAAACCCATAACAACCAGTATCTCGGGCCCTTTATCGGACACGAGATGAACCGCTGCATAACCTGCTACCGTTGTGTGCGCTACTACAATGACTATGCCGGTGGCACCGACTTTGGTCCGCAGGCATCCCACGACAACACCTATTTCGGGCGTTTCCAGGAAGGTCCTCTGGAAAGCGAATTTTCAGGTAATCTCGCGGAAGTCTGTCCGACCGGCGTGTTCACCGACAAAGTGTTCAGTAAACATTACAGCCGTAAATGGGACCTGCAGACTTCACCATCTGTTTGTGCAGCCTGCGGTGTGGGTTGCAATATCAACCCGGGCGAGCGCTACGGTACACTGAGACGCGTCGTCAACCGATTCAATGATGAAGTGAACGGCTATTTCATTTGTGACAAGGGCCGTTTCGGAACGGGTTACGTGAACAGCAGCGAACGCATTACAGTCTGCATGAGCCGCGACACCCATGATGGCCGACCAGTCCAGATCGAGGCAGACACGGCAAGGGCACAGCTCAAGGCCATGGCCGGATCAGCAATCGGTATAGGATCTCCACGGGCTTCTCTTGAAGCCAACTTTGCGCTGCGCGAACTGGTAGGGGCAGACAATTTCCATGCTGGAGTTTCGGATGCCGAATTCGGCCTGCTGAATCAGGTGCTGGATATCTACAGTAATCGTCCGGTGAATATCGCGAACATACGCGATATAGAGAATTCAGATTGCATTGTGATTCTGGGTGAGGATGTCACCAATACTGCTGCCCGCCTGGCACTGGCGCTGCGTCAGTCTGTGCGTAATCTTGGCAAGGAAATGGCAGCCAAACTGAAATTCCCGAACTGGCAGGATGCTGCCATTCGCCAGCTCGCCATGGACCGCAAGAGCCCGCTTTACATCGTCTCTCCGCACAGTACCCGCCTGGACGATGTAGCGAAAACCGTACACATTGCCAGTGCAGCTGATGCCGCTCGTATCGGCTTTGCCATTGCCAATGCACTGGACAACAGTGCCCCTGCCGTCAGTGACCTGTCAGTAGATGAAAAGACTCTGGTCGATCAGATTGTTGCCGATCTCAAGGCCGCCAGACAGCCTTTGGTAGTCAGTGGCACCAGCCTGCTCGAACCTGCACTGCTCAATGCAGCCGCCAACATAGCCACGGCGCTTGCCAATGGTGAATCCCGCTGCAACCTCGCACTTGCTGTTCCCGAGGCCAACAGCCTTGGCCTGATGATGCTGATGCAGGGCAGTGGCAATACCCTTGGCAAGGCGCTAGGCTCAGGCAGTAAACAGGCCATCGTGCTCGAAAATGATCTTTACCGTCGAGCACCTGCCAGGGCAGTAGACAGTTTCCTGGGGGGGCTCGACAAGCTCGCAGTACTCGACACGCTGCAGAACCGCACCGGCGAAGCCGCAAATCTGGTTCTGCCGGCCGGTACTTTTGCGGAAAGTTCAGGGACTTTCGTGAACTACGAGGGCAGGGCGCAGTATTTCTATTCCACTTTCCCGGCCAAAGCACCGATCCTGTCCAGTGCGAAGTGGCTGACTGAAGGTAAAAAGACTGAAGAAATCCTGGCTGAAGTTGCAGCCAGCCTGCCGGGTGGTGCCATTCTGAACAAACTGACTCCCGGCGCCGATTTCAATTTTGCCGGTATGCGGGCACCACGCCAGCATCACCGTTATTCAGGTCGCACCGCAATGCGTGCCAATATCAGCGTGCATGAGCCGAAGCAGGAACAGGATGAAGACGGCATCATGAACTACTCGATGGAAGGAGTACCACCGCTCAAGGATGCAACTGTTTTCAGTTCTCCATGGGCACCGGGCTGGAACTCCAACCAGAGCCTGTTCAAGTTCGAAACCAAAGTGGGTGGGCCGCTGAAGCAGGCATCCCATGGTGTTCGACTGCTCGATAACAGTGGCGCTGCCAATACCTGGTATGACGCGACGGTAACGAAAGCTTCCGGCGACGGTTTCAGTGTATTTCCGGTTTATCACCTGTTCGGCAGCGAAGAGCTCACCTCCCGCAGCCCGGCTATAGGTGAAAAGGCAACCGCTGCCTATGTGGCCCTGAATCCTGCAGATGCTGACAAGCTTGGTCTTGCAGCCAGCGATGGCGTGCAGGTTCAGCATAACGGTGCCGTACCTGTTCTATTGCGCAACAGTATCCAGCCCGGAACAGTCGGTATCCCTGTTGGACTTGACGGACTCAACTTCCAGGACATGACAGCAAATGTCAGTCTCGAGAAAGCCCGGGACTGGCAGTCTCCCAAAGGCTGGCGAGCCGCCAATATCATAGTCAGTGATCGTTCCATGAAAAAAGGGGAGGCCAACTGATGTTCACCTTTGAAGTCGGTTCTCTTTTGAGCATAGCTTTTGTGCTTGGGGTTGTTCTGGTAGCAGCTGCCATGCTGATCTGGGTGGAGCGTCGTCTGCTCGGATTTTTCAATGAACGGCTTGGCCCCAACAGGGTAGGTCCTTTCGGTCTGCTGCAGTCTTTGGCTGATGTAGGCAAGCTGATTACCAAGGAAGACTGGATTCCACCTTTTGCCGACAAGGCGTCATTTGTAATCGCACCCTTGATCATTCCGATCGTGATGCTGCTCAGTTTTGCAGTAATTCCCTTTGCCCCCGATGTCGGTGTCATGGACCTGAATATCGGCCTGTTGTGGATCTTCGCCATGGCCGGATTGGCAGCCTACTCGGCAATGCTGGGCGGACTGGCATCAAACAACAAGTTTGCACTGCTCGGTGGCTTGCGTGCCGCAGGTCAGATGATCAGTTATGAAGTGTTCATGGGTATTTCGATTCTGGGTGTGGTCATTCTGGGTGACAGTTTCAACATGCGAGAAATCGTGCTGGCACAGGAAGATGGCTGGTTCATCATTCCCCAGTTCTTCGGCTTCGTGGTGTTCCTCATTGCCGGCCTTGCCGAAACCAAACGCTGGCCTTTCGACCTGCCTGAAGGCGAGGCCGAAATCATTTCCGGATTCAACACCGAGTATTCCGGCATGAAGTTCGGTCTGTTTTTTGTTGGTGAATACATTGGCATGCTGCTGCTTTCCATGCTGCTGCCAGTGCTGTTTTTCGGCGGCTGGATGGCACCTTTCGGTCTGGATATCGGACCGCCGATTTTCTCCGGACTGTTCTGGATGAGCGTCAAGACAGGTGCCTTTGTTGTGTTTTTCATTCTGGTCAGGGCTGCGCTGGCACGTCCACGCTATGACCAGCTGATGAGCTACGGCTGGCTGGTCATGCTGCCGCTTTCCCTGTTGAACCTGCTGATTACTGGCGCAATCGTATTGAGCCAGGGAGCCTGATAGAAATGCTGAGTGCCATAGGCAAACAAGTACATGTCATCTGGACCCAGATCGTCACACTGGCGCTGGTGTTCTCCCACATGTTCAGGAAAAAGGATACTGTCGAGTATCCGGACGTCATGCCCTACATGTTCCCCCGCTGGCGTGGCCGTATCATTCTTACCCGTGATCCGGATGGAGAGGAACGCTGTGTGGCCTGCAACCTTTGTGCGGTTGCTTGTCCTGTTGACTGTATTGCCCTGCAGAAAACAGAGGATGAAAACGGCCGCTGGTATCCGGAATTTTTCCGTATCAACTTTTCCCGTTGCATCATGTGCGGTTTTTGCGAAGAAGCCTGTCCTACGCATGCCATCCAGTTGACCCCCGATTTTGAAATGGCCGAATACGTACGCCAGGACATGGTCTGGGAAAAAGAGCACATGCTGATCAATGGCACGGGCAAATATCACGACTACAATTTCTACAAGGTTGCCGGAAAGTCCATAGGTGGCAAAGGCAAGGGCGAAGCCCGCAACGAGTTGCCCCCGGTAGACCGCAGGAGCCTGCTGCCATGAGCGTGCTGTTCTATTCATCGGCCATCATTTCGATTTTTGCCACATTGATGACGATCACCAGGGTGAATGTTGTTCATGCCCTGCTTTATTTCATCGTTTCACTGCTGTCACTCGCGGTGATCTTCTACACGCTTGGTGCGCACTTTGCTGCAGCGCTGGAAGTTATCGTGTATGCCGGTGCCATCATGGTCATGTTCCTGTTTGTCATCATGATGCTGAACCTTGGGCAGGCAACAGTTGACCAGGAACGTAGCTGGCTCAAACCCGGCATCTGGATAGGGCCAAGTATTCTGGCAGCACCGCTTCTCGTTGAACTGCTGATGACAATCAATGGTGTGTCAGGCGAGGGTGGTTATGTTGTCCTGGCTGCCAAGGAAGTCGGCATAAGCCTGTTCGGCCCCTATGTACTGGCGGTCGAACTCGCTTCAATGCTGCTGCTGGCCGGTCTGGTTGGCGCTTATCATCTGGCCCGAAAATAAGGTTACGCAAAGATGGAAATGCCTGTCATAGCAATGCAGATGATCCCCATGGAGCACGGTCTGCTCCTTGCCGGAATCCTGTTCATACTGGGTTTGATCGGTGTACTCACCCGTCGCAACATGGTTTTTGTGCTGATGTCACTTGAAATCATGCTCAATGCCACAGCACTTGCATTCATTGTTGCCGGTGCCCGCTGGGGTGAAACCGACGGCCAGGTAATGTTCCTGATGATTATCAGTCTCGCTGCAGCCGAAGTGGCTATAGGGTTGGGCCTGATGTTGCAGTTGTTCCACAAGTTCAAGACTCTGGACCTTGATGTCCTGAGCAAGATGAGAGGCTGACAGATGCTAGAGTTACTGTGGCTGGTACCGGCCATCCCGCTGATCGGTTCCCTCATTCTCATTCTCACGCAGGGCAAGCTGCCTGAAATTCCTGCGGGCATCATAGGAGCTGGCTCCATCGGCCTGGCTTTTGTGGTTGCCTGCCTTGTCGGCATGGATTTTGTGGCGTCGGAAGCCACAGCATATTCACAGAACCTGTGGACCTGGATGAAAGTAGGGGGCTTCGAGGCTGGCTTTACGCTCTACCTTGATGGCGTGTCTCTGGTCATGATGTTCATCATTACCGGTATCGGATTCCTCATCCATGTATATGCCACCGGTTATATGCATGACGACCCGAGCTTTGCGCGTTTCTTCTCTTACATGAACCTGTTTGTAGCTGCAATGCTGATACTGGTGCTGGGTGACAACCTGCTCTTGCTGTTCATGGGCTGGGAAGGCGTGGGGTTGTGTTCCTATCTGTTGATCGGCTTCTGGTATACCGACACCTACAATGGTTACTGTGCACGCAAGGCCTTTGTGGTAACCCGTGTAGGCGACGCCTCGATGGCACTGGGTCTGTTCCTGCTGTTCCAGAACCTTGGCACCCTGAATATCCAGGAAGCCATGGTGCTGGCCGAGCAAAACTGGGAAGTGAGTTCCGGTGTTGCTACAGCTGTGACCCTGCTGCTGCTGGGTGGTGCGGTGGGTAAATCTGCCCAGCTGCCGCTCCAGACCTGGTTGCCGGATGCCATGGCAGGTCCTACCCCGATTTCAGCACTGATCCATGCCGCCACAATGGTTACTGCCGGCGTCTATCTGATTGCCCGTACCCATGTACTCTATGAACTGGCACCCGAAGTACAGCATCTGGTGGGCATCATTGGCGCCATTACCCTGTTGATGGCCGGCTTTACTGCCCTGACACAGAACGACATCAAGAAAGTACTGGCCTTTTCGACAGTCAGCCAGATTGGCTACATGTTCCTCGGCCTTGGTGTTGGTGCCTGGGAAGCCTCAATCTTCCATCTGATGACCCACGCTTTCTTCAAGGCACTGCTGTTCCTCACTGCCGGTTCTGTCATCCTCGCCATGCATCATGAGCAGGACATCTTCAAGATGGGTGGCCTGCGCAAGGATCTGCCCTGGTCGCACGCGCTGTTCCTGATCGGCACGCTGGCGCTTGTTGCCATACCGCCAATGTCAGGCTTCTGGTCCAAAGAGGAAATTCTGGCCAGTGCATTGCTTCACGAAGGCAGCTATGGATTGTGGTTGATGGGTGTTGCTGGCGCATTCATGACCGGCCTGTACAGCTTCCGACTCTATTTCCTCGTATTCCATGGCAAGAAAACACACGATGGGCATGAAGTGTACGGTTTGCATCTGCAAGGCCCGCTTGTGGTACTGGCCATCCTGTCAATCATCGGTGGATTCATCCATATACCGGTTGAAGATGTATTTCCCGTAGTGGAAGAGCACCATGTTTCCCTGTTTTACCAGGCCATCATGATGGGCTTGCCGCTGTTGGGTGTCTTCACTGCCTGGCAGGTTTTTATCAAGGGCAAGGTGGATACCGCAAAACTCACCACCGGTTTCGGCGGCAAACTGCATCGCTTCTGGTTTACCCAGTGGGGTATGGATTGGCTGTATGACCGTCTGTTTGTGTTCCCCTACACCGGGCTGGCGAAGCTCAACAAGAATGATTTCATCGATTCCATTTACAACGGTACCGCCAAACTGGCCCTGTTTTTCCATGGGCTGGTAAGTGATACCCAAACCGGCCAGCTGCGCTGGTATGCCATTACCCTGGTCAGCGGCTTGCTGTTGCTGGTCAGTATCGGAGTATTGCTATGATCCTGGTCTGGTTGATGCTGATTCTGTTCGCCGGCGGCATTGGTGCCTGGCTGGCGGAAAGCAGGGGATCTGACCACCCGAGAGCGGTGGCACTGGCCGCTATCCTGCTGGACCTCTTTCTGGTCATCATGATGCTGCTGGTTCCTGATGCCATGGGGCTGGGGGGCGACAGCGTTGCCGAACTCGGCCAGACCGGCGAATGGCTGGTGCTGATGGAAGCCGACTGGATACCGCGTTTCGGCGTGAGTTTCATCTTCGGTGTTGACGGCCTGTCCATGCTGCTTGTTGCGCTGACCGTATTCCTTGGCCTTATTGCACTGGGTTCTGCCTGGGGTGAGATCAAGGAACGCAGTGGTTTCTTTTATTTCAATCTGCTGTGGACCCTGGCCGGTGTAATTGGTGTGTTTACAGCTCTGGATCTGTTCCTGTTCTTCTTCTTCTGGGAAGTCATGCTAATCCCGATGTATTTCATCATCGCGATCTGGGGGCATGAGAACAAGGAATATGCGGCAATGAAGTTCTTCATCTTCACGCAGGTCAGTGGCCTGTTGATGCTGCTGTGCATTCTGTTGCTGGTGTTCTTCCATTTCCAGAACAGTGGCGTGCTGACCTTCAGCTACTTCGAATTGCTGGGCACCGATGTTCCTGAAGCCCTGGCCATGCTGACCATGCTTGGTTTCTTCATTGCCTTTGCCACCAAGCTGCCGGCAGTACCGGTTCATAACTGGTTGCCTGATGCGCACTCGCAGGCTCCCACGGCGGGTTCTGTCATCCTGGCTGGTGTGCTGCTCAAAACCGGTGCCTATGGTCTGATCCGCTTTACAGTGCCTCTTTTTCCTGATGCCAGCGTAGCCTTCGCACCAGTAGCAATGACTCTCGGTGTTGTCAGTATTCTTTACACCGCCAAAGTGGCCTATGCACAAACAGATCTCAAACGCCTGATTGCCTATACCTCGGTAAGCCACATGGGTTTTGTGCTGCTGGGTGTATATGCCTGGAATGCCCAGGCCATGCAGGGTGCAGTGATGACCATGCTGGCCCACGGCTTGAGTGCGGCTGCGCTGTTCATGCTGGCCGGTGGTCTGCAGCATCGTATCCATACCCGCGACATGGACAAGATGGGTGGCTTCTGGGGTGTAGCGCCAAAGCTGTCCTTCATGGCGATGTTCTTTACCGTAGCCGCAGTAGGTATGCCCGGGCTGGGCAACTTTGTGGGTGAGTTCCTGGTGCTGCTGGGCAGTTTCCAGGTAAGCCACACAATCACGGCTTTTGCGGCATTGGGACTGGTGGTGGCTGCTGTGTATTCACTGATCGTGATCCAGAAAGTGTTCCACGGCAAGAACAAGAACAATTACAAAATGGCTGATCTCAGCGCCATGGAAATGATGTGTTTTGGTTTGATGATGATCGGTCTCATCTGGATGGGCATGTACCCGCAAAGCATGCTGGACATGGCAGAACCGACATTGAGAAACCTCGACGTAGCGTTTCCCTGATTTTGAAAACGAGATTACGACGCTGCATGGCAGCTGACACCAAAGGCTGAAAAATGAGTTCTGATGCACTGATTGATCTACTGCAAATTATCCTGCTGACGGTGACAACCGTGGTGGTGATGATCACGGCTGCCTTCAGGCGTGACCATGGTCTGATCAATTCGCTGACCCAGGCAGGTCTTGCAGCGTCACTTCTGATTTTCGTGTTTGTAGAACCGATCACCCCCCTGCAGGTGACTCCGCTGTTGATCATAGACGAGTACAGTCTGTTTTTCTCGGCGTTGGCAATCATTGGTGGTATGGCGGTAACTGCACTCGCCTATCCCTATTTCGAAAAACACAACAAACTTAACGAAGAGTTCTACCTGCTGGTGCTTACCGCCACTCTGGGTGCCGTAGTGCTGGCATGCAGCAACCAGTTTGTTTCCTTTTTCATCGGCATGGAAATGCTGGGCGTGAGCCTGTATGCCATGATCGCGTATCCGATCCACAGTGAGAAAGTCGCAAAACATCCGCTGGAAGCATCCATCAAGTATCTGATCATGTCAGGTATAGCATCTGCCATGATGCTGTTCGGCATGGCCCTTATCTATGCTGTTACCGGATCCTTCGAGTTTGCTTCCCTGGCCACTTCCCATTCCGGCCTTGGCCAGAGCGAGACCCTGATCATGGTGGTGGGCCATTTGATGCTGCTGGCAGGTGTGGCATTCAAACTGTCCCTGGTACCTTTCCACATGTGGACACCGGACGTTTATGAAGGTGCACCGGTGCCGGTAACTGCCTATCTGGCAACAGTCTCCAAATCTTCAATGGTGGCCGTTACCCTGCGTTTGCTGCTGGAAGCAGATGCCTTTGCATTTACCCAGCTTACAATAGCCTTGTCACTGCTGGCGGCAGCGTCCATGATTTTCGGCAACCTGCTGGCGCTGATGCAAAGCAGCGTCAAACGTCTGCTCGCCTATTCATCAATCGCGCATCTTGGTTACCTGATGGTAGTAGTGATAGCTGCAGCGGCGGTGCCTGATCTGCTCAGCATCGAGAGTGTGGGTTTCTATATGGCAGCCTATTTCTTCACTTCGCTGGGTGGATTTGCTGTCATCAGTGCACTTTCCAATTCCGGTAAGGAACTGGATTCAATCACTGATTATCAGGGACTGTACTGGCGCAATCCCTGGCTGAGTACCGTTCTGATCATTGTTCTGCTCTCGCTTGCAGGTATACCCCTTACCGCAGGATTCATAGGCAAGTTCTACATTTTTACAACAGGTGTGGAAGGGCAGCTGTGGTTCCTGCTCAGCATGCTTATCATCGGCAGTGCCATCGGTCTTTATTACTATCTGCGACTGATCTACACCATGCTGCAGCCGGCTTCCACCAACCTGAAAGATGACCCTGCAGCTGCAAGAATGCCGCTGGGCACCAATCTGCTGATGGCAGCCATGGTGTTTGCAATCATCTGGCTGGGGGTATACCCGATGCCGATCATAGAAACGCTGCAGAGTCTCGCTGCTACTTTCTGAACTGTCTTGCCAGCACAGGTTTCCTGCCTGTGCTGATTCGGAAATTTCCGTTAACCTTCTGCTTTCAGATAATGCAAGGCCATCCTGTTTATTCCCTGTAACAATCGGCTGATAAAGCGAACTGGACAGATCAGAATTTCCAGATCCAGGCTTCATTCATGAGTGGTGTGGAATCACAGGTGCCATCAAATGAAAAGCCATAAGTCCCGGCGGACTGGATATTTCTGTACAAACCTTGTGCCGCGTAAAGCATTCCAGTAGCTCAACTGATTTATGCATGAGCAGGCAAGACAGGTACATACAGGTTGACCTCATTGCTGTCCCGCTCAGGCTCGTGGACATGAGTTCCACAGGCCGTGCTGCGACACGCCGTAAATACATCCGTGCAGGCTTGGCGCCAGCATCCCTGCTGGCGACAGTCGCTGCACGGTCTGTGGAATTCATGTCTATTCATGGAATTTTTTGGCTGAATACCTTGTAAAACCTGCTCGTGGACATGAATCCTGCAATTGTTAACTGGCAAGGCTATGGGTTGACCTGTATCTGCTTACCCAGTTTACGTCCCAGATTGCGCAAGGGGTTTTCATAGAGCCAGTACAACAAAAGGGCAACTGCAAATGTTGCCAACCCACACTTGATGACAAAACCGATACCGCTGGCTGGCCAAGTGGGGTCGAGTATGCGTGGCATCAGATTGTGTAGCAGATAGACCCCGTAACTTGAAGCGCCGGCCAACAGGGCGATTCTTGCGACCACGGGCCTGTACTGTTCATTGCGGATCAGCAGCAGGGGATAGAGCAGCAGGGCATAGGCGATTGCGCATGACAGATTCCAGATACTGTCGAGCACGCGATTATTCTCAAGACCGGTATTGCCGTACTTGACCATGTAGCAGCCAAGCAACAGCACGGCACCACTTCCAAACGCACCCAGCCCACCAGCCGAATACCAGGATAATCTGCCTTTGTGACCCTGATGCACCATCAGGGCCAGCACGCTGCCTGCGAGAAATTCGGGCAGTATGGTGGGCAGATGCACACTGAGCACCCGCCAGATATCCACACCTGGTCCTCTCAGATAGTTGGCCGTGATGCCCAGCAGCAGTGTAAGACATCCAACAGCAATCAATACCCGGTGTCTGCCTCGTCCGAGCGCCAGCAGGGGCAGCAGCAGGTAGAATTCTATTTCCACCGGCAGGCTCCAGAATGCCGGGTTGAAATAATAGGCTTCTTCAAAGGAACGCGTGGTATGCAGAAAGAACAGATGACGGATGAAATAACCGGTTTTCTCTGCAGCATCCGGCAGCACAATGAAGTAGGCCACCAGGGCCAGCAGGTACAAGGGATAGATACGGAAAATGCGGCGGATGAAATACGAAAGGGTCGAACTGTTGTTGTGCAGTTTCAGATTGGCTGTGGTTGATTCTGCCTCCATGGGCAGGATCATCGGGGCAAAAACATAGCCGCTGATAACGAAAAAAAGATCTACTCCACTCCACAGGAATCCCATACCCGCCGGGGCACCCGGAATGAAGGCGGCATAGTGGGTGAGCATGACCATCAGTGCCGCCAGACCTCGACTCAGCTCAATTCCCATAAAAAATAACCAGATTTATCCACGATTTAGCTTGCATAGTTAAAAACTGGTTGAGTAGAATCCCCAGCCCGGATGATTATTGCACAGACAGAGACACATTCCTGCCAGATTACAGAAAAAAACATCACATATCAGGAATTTGTTTAAATAATTAATATAACTATCTGAATTAATTAATAAAAGACTAAGCAGAGTATCACCATGGCCGTATACAGTTATGTTCGCACCTCCGAAGTGGAAGAAACCGAGCTTGGCAGCAACCAGCTGGAAGAACTTTTGGAAAAGGAGAGTTTGCGCCTGCATACCTATGCATTGCGTGTAGGAATACGGGTGAATGAAAACTGTCATGACAAAGGGCTGTTGTGGTCAGTCGACCTCTCGGATCGTGAGGGATGGCAGGCACTGGTCTCCAGACTTGAAAGCGGCGATATCGTCATCACCTGCACCATAGAGCGTATGTTCAGCAGCTGTGAAGACATGCAGTCCGTAGTGCGCATGCTGCGTCGGCGCAAGGTACGTCTCTATGTGGTGGATCTGGAAGGTGATCTGACCAATCCCCAGTTCTGTCCCCCGTTTGAAAAACTGCTCCGGGTATTCCACAGTCTGGAAAAACGCCGTTCCACGGAAAGGATCAAGACGGTCAAGCAGAAGCAGCGCAGCAAGGGGCGCTTTCTTGGTGGCAGCCGTCCTTTCGGTTATCTGGTGCATTCAAATGGCCGTCTGATTGAAAACCCCATGGAGCAGAAAGTCCTCAAACAGATCGTAAGGATGAGCCAGGAAGGTAAATCGCTTCGAGCAATATCTGCAAAGGTCAGTACCCCCATCATGCCCATCAGCTTCAAGACCGTTCAACGTCTCCTCAAGCGACATCAGAATCTGATGGATCAGCCGATGGCAGACACCAGCGGCCTCTGATGTAATGGCCGGATTGTCAGGGCCGGGCTCCAGAATCCCGGCCTTATTCATCGGCTTGCGTTACCTGTTGTCCCGGCGGGACAACCGCTTCATTTCCTTTACTTCGCTTATGTCCATGGCCGGGCTGACGCTCGGCGTGCTTGCCCTTATTGTCGTCTTGTCAGTATTCAATGGTTCACAGGGCGTGCAGCGCGACAAGGTACTCATTACCGTTCCCCATGCGGATATCTGGGCAGAACCGGGTTTGCCGAATTGGGAAAATGCAGCCGGGCTTTTATCAGGGCAACCTGGTATTACCGGCGTTGCTCCCTATACCCTGACCGATGTCTTGTTGAGCCAGCAGGGCTACCACCAGGTGACGCGCGTGCGGGGCATACTCCCGATGCAGGAAATTACTGTTTCACCCCTGGCCGAACACATGCGCGAGGGTTCCCTTGATTCGCTGCAGCCGGGCAGCCGGAACATTGTGCTGGGCTATTACCTGGCTTCAAATCTGCGCCTGTTCATCGGTGATGCGGTCAACCTGATAGTGCCACGACCAAATGAGGCAGGTACTGGTGTGAGTCTTGATATCCAGCGTTTTACTGTTAGTGGTATTTTTGATGTGCAGTATGACATTGGTTCGGAATTGGCCTATGTCCATCTGGATGACAGCCTCGACTTGCTGCAAGGCAGAGAGGAAGGGCAGGCGCTGCATCTGAGGCTGGCAACGGATGATATAGACCGGGCGGACGAATATCTGGCCAGTGCGTTGGCGCTGCTGCAGCAACAGCTTCCGGGTCCCGACTACAGGGGGCAGGACTGGAGTACAGCCCAGGCTGCCTTGTTCAATGCCCTTAAGCTTGAAAAGGTCATGACAACACTGATCCTCATGATGATTGTGGCCATCGGGGCCTTCAACATAGTTTCCACACTGGTCATGGTTGTGGCCGACAAGCAGGCAGACATCGCCATACTGCGGACAATGGGAGCAGGTCAGGGCACCATACTGGGGATTTTCCTGGTACAGGGTTCCATGATCGGACTGCTGGGTATCATGGCAGGAGCCATTGGCGGCATCCTTATAGCCAGCAATTTTGAGTGGCTGGCACTTTGGATGGAACGGGTGCTTGATCCGCAAGGGCTCTATCTGATCAGCCAGTTGCCTGCCGTGCTGCAGCGTGGTGATGTAGTCATGACCTGTAGCATGGCCTTGCTCATTTGCTTTCTGGCAACACTTTATCCGGCCTGGAAAGCTTCCCGGATTCTGCCTGCCCAGGTTTTGCGCTATGAATAATGCAGTTCTGGTTTGTGAAAAGCTTGGCAAGTCCTTTATCCAGGGGGGACATGAAATCAAGGTATTGCAGGATCTTGATCTGGAAGTTGCTGCAGGCGAAAAAATTGCAGTCATCGGTGTTTCAGGTTCCGGCAAGACCACCTTGCTGAATCTTCTCGGTGGCATTGACACACCCAGTAGTGGGCGGGTGCTGGTCAATGGCAGCGATCTGGCTGTACTGGGGAGTCGTGAACAGGACCTCCTGAGAAACCACAGTCTTGGTTTCGTCTACCAGTTCCATCACCTGTTGGGTGAGTTTTCCGCCCTCGAAAATGTCGCGATGCCACTGATCATTGCCAGAAGACCCTGGTCAGAGTGTCAGCAAAGGGCCAGGGATCTGCTGACCAGAGTGGGGCTGGGGGCCAGGCTTGCGCATCGCCCTTCACAGCTATCGGGTGGTGAGCGCCAACGCGTGGCCATTGCCCGTGCACTGGTAAACAATCCCCTTTGCGTTCTCATGGATGAACCCACCGGTAATCTGGACAGGCAAAGCGCACTGTCCATCCATGACCTTATCCAGGAGCTGAACGAACAGCTGAAGACCAGTTTTATTCTGGTGACCCATGACAACACCCTGGCATCAAGGATGGACCGTGTGCTGGTGCTTCAGGACGGCATGCTCAAACCATTTCAGGCACAGCCACAATGAGCAAGAGTCCGGCATTCTTTATTGGCAGCCGATACGCCTCAATGCGCTCGCCCAATCTGCTGGTGAGTTTCATTTCATTGCTTACCGTTCTGGGCTTGGCACTTGGCACTGGAGTGCTGATAACAGTGCTTTCCGTCATGAATGGTTTTGATCGGGAACTGCAACAGCGCATATTGGCACTGATTCCGCATATGACCGTTACCACAAGCCGCAATTTACCTTTGCGCAATGAAGCCGACTGGACAAATGATCTCGCACGCATGCTGCAGGATGTGCGAGTAACCGGGGCAGCACCTTTTCTGCAGTTGCAGGGCATGCTGCTGGCCAATGGCAGGAGCAGTGGCATTCTGCTCAATGGTGTAGACCCTGAAAGGGAAATGCAGGCTTCAATCATCGGTAATTTCATGGAGCAGGGCGGACTGGACTCTCTGGTGGCCGGGGAGTATCGCATCGTACTCGGCAGCACGCTGGCACAGACCCTGGATGTGTCCATGGGAGACAGTGTTACGTTGGTCTCTACTGTTGTTCCCATCACACCACTGGGGGAGTTCACCCGACAACGGCGTTTTACTGTTGGTGGCGTTTTTTCAGTGGGCTCCCAGCTCGACAGCAATCTTGCCTATATACATATGGGAGATGCCCAGCGACTCTACCGTCTGGGCGACAGGATTCATGGTTACAGGCTGCAGTCGGCAGATCTTTTCGATGTGTTCGGTATCACCAACAACCTGCGGCAGAGTCTGCCGGATGACATTACTGTCAATGACTGGACCCGCGAATACGGGGGCATGTATGAAAATATCCGGGTTTCAAAAACCCTTGTTGGCCTGTTGCTCTCATTGCTGGTTGGCGTGGCAGCGTTCAATGTCATCGTCAGCCTGGTCATGGTGGTGAGAGACAAGCAGGGCGCAATAGCCATACTGAGGACAATGGGAGCTTCCCTGAACACGATACGGCGAATTTTTCTTGTGCAGGGTTTTATGATTGGTTTGCTTGGAACAGTCTCCGGTCTGGTGCTGGGGCTTTTGATGACATGGTCTGCAGCACCATTTGTTGACTGGCTGCAGAATGTATCAGGCATCGAATTTCTGAGTGCCGATGTCTATCCCGTCAATTATCTGCCTACCCAGATCAGGGTTGACGACCTGGTGCTGGTTTGTGCACTGGCGCTGTTGCTGAGTCTTTTGGCTACCCTTTACCCTGCAGCAAAGGCTGCCAGGGTCAGACCTGCGGAAATACTCCGTTTCGAATAGTCTCTGGTTGTTCCCCATACTGGTCATTTTGTTGTGGCCGTCTACACTGCATTATTGAAAAGCGATACAAGGACGAATTCGCATGCGTTCATGGATGATCGCATTCAGTACCGGCGTAATTGCTGCAGGGTTTCTGCCGGTTTTACCATCACCGTTGCTGATCAATTGCGCCATTTTCATTGCGTTAATGCTGCATTGCTTTCCCCGCAGTACTGTTGCGGGGGCATGCCTTGCGGGCGTCTGTTGGCTCTGCAGTAGCGCTGCAAACCAGCTGGCCTTGCAGTGGCCAACAGAAGACAGGCAGGTGGAAGTCTGGACAAAAGGCAGGATTGCAAGTTTGCCTCAGGCAAGCGCTACCGGACAGCGATTTGTCTTTGAAATAGAGGCACGGTGCAATCAAGAAATTGAAACGCCATGTACATCCTGGTCGGTGCCTGATTTTCCTGCCAGGGTACAGTTGATCCTCTACGAAGACCTGGTGATCAAACCCGGCCAGCAATGGCAGTTTCTGCTGCGCCTGCATCCTCCACATGGCATGGTCAATCCGGGTACTTTTGATTATGAGTTATGGCTGCTGCAACAGGGTATCACTGCAACAGGTTACATCCGTGCCCATCCACAGAACCGCCAGCTTGCCGGACAGTCAGGACAATTCCATAACCGCTTGAGACTTGCCTTGCTTGAAGCGATAGGGGCAACGGAGAGACTGCAGCATGGCGACCTGATTGCTGCACTGGCGCTGGGTGAACGCAGTAATATCAGTGAACAACAATGGCAAGGTTTTACCAGAACCGGTACCAATCACCTAATGGTCATATCCGGGTTACATGTAGGCCTGATTGCCACTTTTCTGTTCATGACAGCGACCAGACTGGCTCGCTGTTCCGCCACACTGGTCGCGAATTTCCCGGCGAGAATATTCGGGGCAGTTACTGCGGTTTCTGGTGCCCTGGTCTATGGTGTTCTCGCCGGATTCAGTCTTCCGGTACAGCGTGCACTTGTCATGACCCTGGTTATGCTGAGCGGCATACTGCTGAGGCGGGAAACATCCAGCTGGAACAGCTACTGGCTTGCCATGGGTCTGGTGCTGGCCAATGAACCTTTGGCGCCACAAAGTGCGGGATTCTGGCTTTCATTCGGTGCAGTTGCAGTAATTCTTTCCCGCCTGCAACCTGCAGATGAAACAGAAGATACCGCGCCAATGCAGAAACTCCTGGGGCTGTGCAGGCTTCAGTGCCGCTTGTGGCTGGGAATGTTGCCGGTAATGCTGGTGTGGTTCCAGCAAGTCTCCTGGCTTGCGCCATTGATCAATCTTTTTGCCATCCCGTTCATAGGACTGCTTGTTGTGCCAGTTGCCCTGACCGGACTTGCACTGGTTACCCTGTTTCCGGTTGCAGGTTCTGCGTGTTTTCTCATCGCGGATTTTCTGCTGCACCTGTATCTGTATTTGCTGGATCTGGTACTCAGGTACGTGCCCGATGGCTTGTGGAATCTGCCTGCGCTGACCTTGCCCGGCAGGATAATGCTGACTTGTGCTTCTGCGTTGCTGATCTTCTATCGCAACAGGATCACTGCACTTGTTGGCTTCATCCTGGCCGCTTGTGCATTCATGCTGCAGAAACCGCAGCCTGCAGCCGGGGAGTTACGTGTTGTGGTGATGGATGTGGGGCAGGGACTGGCAGTGTTGTTGAGTACAGAGCAGCATCATCTGCTCTATGATGCAGGTCCGCGTTTCAGTGAGCGTTTTGACGCCGGAAGCGATGTCGTCGTCCCTGTGCTGAGACACTTCAATGTCAGTAGTCCGGATCTTGTCATCATCAGTCATGCCGACAGTGACCATGCAGGCGGATTGCAGGGTGTGGTTGAGAATTTTGGCGTTGACCGCTATCTGTTGCCTGAAGCAGTAGCACCAACGGGTCTGCAGCATGACGTTTGCAGGGCAGGTGAACAGTGGAACTGGGATGGTGTGCAATTCACTATCCTGCATCCTGATGGTAACAGTTACTCGCGCAACAATGGCTCCTGTGTGCTGTTGGTCTCTGCGGGGGAATATCGTGTACTGCTCCCGGGCGATATAGAAAGAGAAGTGGAATATGACTTGCTACGAAAAGGAATCCTGCCAACAGTAAATCTTTTGATAGCACCGCATCATGGGAGTCGAACCTCTTCCTCATC
Source organism: Gammaproteobacteria bacterium (assembly GCA_030831125.1). GTDB lineage: Bacteria > Pseudomonadota > Gammaproteobacteria > Pseudomonadales > Pseudohongiellaceae > CAILUG01. The sequence goes on along the minus strand of JAURLQ010000071.1, from coordinate 13,623 downwards.
AGCCTTGATCAAGGCACTGAATCCAGGTCAGGTTGCAATTTCAAGCGGCTACCTCAATCGTTTTGGCCATCCTGTGGCTGAAGTTTTACGGCGCTACACCAGTGCCGGGGCGCAAATTGACAGAACAGACCAACAGGGTGCGCTGATATACAGTCTGGACCAGACAGTTGGCATCGGGAGCGTCTGGACAACCAGACAGCATGAGAAGCGCTTCTGGCGCTGATTTCTGCTGCTTCACAAAGAGATAACAATCAAATACTTGAGCATAATTTGTGCTGAACATCTCACTGCGTTGCGCAAGGGCTTTGTGTTAAAGTGAGCCATTCTGTTACGGAGACTCTGAGTGTTTGAACTGATCCGTTCAGGCGGCCTGCTCATGCTGCCTATCCTGCTGTGTTCCGTCATAGCCATAGCCATCATCATTGAGCGATTCTGGACCCTGAATTCCGCCAGGATTGCACCACGCAATGCCCTTGCAGAAGTCTGGGGAAAGCTGCGCAACAACCAGCTTGATGCCGCCCAGTTGCGTGAGCTGCGCATGTCGTCGCCCCTCGGACAGATCCTTGCGGCCGGCCTGGTCAATGCCAAGTCGGGCAGGGCCATCATGACGGAAAGCATTGAACAGGCTGCCTCACACGTGGTTCATGATCTTGAGCGCTATCTCAGTACCCTGGGCACCATAGCCGTGATTTCTCCATTACTGGGATTGCTGGGCACTGTGTTCGGCATGATAGAAGTGTTCAGTGGCATCATGGAGCAGGGAGTTGGCAATGCCCAGGCTTTTGCCGGGGGAATTTCCCAGGCCATGATCACCACAGCTGCAGGCTTGAGCGTGGGTATACCTTCATTGCTTTTCTACAGGACTTTTCTTCGGCGCATAGACACCCTGGTGGTGGAACTTGAAAGGGAATCCATCAAGCTCGTAGATGCACTGCACAGCCCCAGAGCTGTTGAAGTGCGCAGCGGCAAGCAGGGTTGAAGCAATGAAGTTCCAGCGTAATCTCAGAGCGGAAGTGAACATTGATCTGACACCGCTGATTGATGTGGTTTTCCTGCTGCTGATTTTCTTCATGGTTAGCACTTCGTTCACCCGCGAAAGTAACCTTCTGGTGAACTTGCCCGAAGCCAATGGAGAACTTGCAGAAGATGTGGCCCTGCGCATTGAAGTACTCATTGCCCGAAACGGAAGCTACACAGTAAACGGACAAGCCCTGATCAATACTGATGCCCAAACCCTGATGGATGCCATTGGTGCTATTGCGGCAGGTGACAACACGGTTCCACTTACCATTACCGCCGATGCGGAAACCACACACCAGAGTGTGGTTACTGCCATGGATGTTGCAGCCAGACTGGGATTCAGTCGGCTCAGTATAGCCACGCGCCAGGCTATGGATCCCTGACATGACACAGCAACAGCCAAGTGTCAGCAGTTTCATGCTTTACAAAAGGCTGCTTTCCTATATCAGGCCCATAGTATGGCTGTTTTTGGTGAGCATTGTGGGATTTGCCCTTTATGGCGGGGCAAGTGCCTGGTTCTTTGATCTCATCCGGCAACTTATCGACAGCATAGAAGCGGGTATCAATATTTCTTCTGATGTGCGCCTGCGTATTCCATTGACCCTTATGTTCATCGTGTTCCTGCGCGGCATGGGTGGATTTCTGGGGGCTTTCTGCATGTCTTCCCTGGCTTTCAGGATCATCCACAAACTGCGTAGTGAAGTGCTGCAGCGTTTTTTGCAACTACCGGTCAGTTATTATGATCGCAACAGCAGTGGTCACCTCATTTCTACGGTTACCTACAATGTAACCCAGATCAGTGCTGCGGTTAGCGATGCACTGGCTGTACTGCTGCGTGAAGGTGCCATGATAGCCGGCATTGTGATCTACCTTTTGTATCTGAACTGGAAGCTTACCCTGGTATTTGTTGCAGTAATTCCATTCATCAGTGCCGTGGTCCTGTTTGCGACCGGCAAGTTCCGCAAGCACAGCAAGCGTATCCAGACATCCATGGGAGATGTAACCCAGATACTGTCTGAAACACTCAAGGGTTTGAAGGTAATCAGGACTTTTGGTGCCAGTGAGCAGCAGGCAGGGAAATTTACCCGAACCAGTGAGCTCAACATGCGCCAGAATCTCAAGCTGGCGCTTACTGCAGCAATCAGTGCCCCGATTATCCAGACTCTGGTAGCCTCGGCCATTGCCATGCTTACCTGGCTTGCCATGGCTCCCGAGGCGCTCGCAGCCATCACTCCCGGTGAGTTTGCAGCTTTCATAACAGCTGCAGGCAGTCTGCTAAAACCGGTTCGACAAACATCCAAAGTGAATGCCGATATCCAGAAAGGACTGGCAGCAGCTGCCAGTATTTTCGCCTTGCTGGATGAAAGCCCGGAAAATGATACCGGCACCTTCGAGAAAGATCGTGTGCAGGGCCGGGTTGAATTCAGGCATGTCAGTTTCAGATACCAGGCAGGTCAGGAACCGGTACTGAGCGACCTGAACTTTCTTTGTGAGCCCGGGCAGACTGTGGCAATAGTAGGGCGGTCCGGCAGTGGCAAGTCTACATTGGTAAATCTGCTGCCGCGATTCTACGAACTGGATGAAGGCGAGATCCTGATTGATCTGGTCCCACATCACGAATTCAGACTTGCCAATCTCAGACACCAGATTGCACTCGTCAGTCAACAGGTGGTGCTTTTCAATGGCACTATCAGGGAAAATGTTGCTTACGGGGAACTGGCAGATACCAGTGAAGAAAAACTGCTGCAAGCCCTGGAGCATGCCAACGCTCTGGAGTTCATTCATGAGCTTCCGGAAGGTCTGGAAACCCGCGTCGGGGATGATGGTCTGTTGCTTTCAGGTGGTCAGCGACAGCGTCTGGCCATTGCCCGTGCACTACTCAAGGATGCCCCCATCCTGATTCTGGACGAAGCCACTTCTGCACTGGATACCGCATCAGAACGTGCCATACAGGGAGCGCTTGCCTATCTCATGACAGGGCGCACCACGCTGGTTATAGCCCATCGCCTTTCCACCATTGAGAAAGCCGACCTGATTCTGGTGCTGGATGGGGGCAGAATCGTGGAAAGCGGTTCTCATCAGTCGTTGCTGATTGCCGGCGGCATCTATGCAGGGCTTCACAGCATGCAGTTTTCCGAAGATTGATGAAGCAGCTATTGCCAAAGGCCTGGTACAGCAATGCCTGGTGGGTACGATTACTGTATCCACTGAGCCTGCTGTATGGCGTTGTGGCGAGCAGAAAAAAGATCCGGCAACTGGCAGTTGCGTGGCACTCACCGGTACCGGTTGTTGTAACAGGCAACATCACTGTGGGGGGTACAGGTAAAACACCTCTGACCCTTGCACTTGCATCATGGTTAACTGAACAGGGTATGCATCCGGTAATCATCAGCAGGGGATACGGGGGACACAGCAGACAGTATCCGCTGGTTGTAACCGCTGAAACATCGGTATTGTCCTGTGGAGATGAAGCGTTGTTGATGGCGCAACAGCATATCTGTCCGGTGGTGGTGGATCCGGTGCGTACAAGGGCTGCTGAATATGCCCACTCGCAACTGCAGGCAGATGTAATACTGTGCGATGACGGCCTGCAGCATTATGCACTTGCCCGTAATATTGAAATTGCCGTAATCGATGGCAGCAGGGGCCTTGGTAACGGTTTGTTGCTGCCGGCTGGCCCCCTCAGGGAAACAGCCGAAAGACTGCTGCAGGTGCAACATGTGGTTGTCAACGGAAAGCTGATGGCAAGTTTGCCCGTGAATCCGGACAAACTTGTACAGATGAATCTGAAGGCAGGCCAGCTGCGCAATCTGGGCAACAACGAAGTGCTTGATATAGCCGGATTCCAAAGGAGGTATGGCAGCGAACCAGTACATGCCCTGGCTGGTATTGGCAATCCGGCAAGATTTTTTGCCACACTGGAAGAGGCTGGATTTGTTATCATGAGCCATGCTTTTGCGGATCATCACCAGTTCATCAGGGAGGAAGTGGATTTTGGTGACGGATTACAGGTAGTGATGACTGAAAAGGATGCCGTGAAATGCCGTGACATCTGTGGTCTGCAACATTGGGCCCTGCAGGTGAATGCCCTTGTTGATGAAAAATGGTTGCGCAAGGTGCATGAGGAAATTCTTGCAACCGGTCGATCTGAACCCTGAGAAACCTGAATATGCTCGACAAGAAACTGCTGAGTCTGCTCGTATGCCCACTGTGCAAGAGCAGTCTCTATTACGACAGGGAAGCGGGAGAACTGATCTGTTATCCCGAAAGTCTTGCGTACCCCGTACGTGACGGTATACCGGTCATGCTGGATACTGAAGCACGCGTGCTGTCGGCTGAAGAAAAGGCGCAAAGAAAAGACAGATGAGTATCGCCGCGCCAACCGGTTTCACAGTAGTCATACCGGCCCGTTTCCATAGCACCAGATTGCCTGCCAAGGCACTTGCCGATATCGCCGGCAAGCCCATGGTGCTGCATGTGGTTGAGCAGGCCTGCAAAAGCATGGCAAAGCAGGTACTGGTTGCCACCGATGATGAACGCATTGCTGCGGTTTGCAGGACCGCTGGTGTTGAATGTGTCATGACTCGTCCTGAACATGCCTCGGGTACTGACCGGATTGCCGAAGTGGCAACGGTGCTTGGCCTGGCAAGTGACAGCATTGTCGTCAATGTACAGGGTGATGAACCTCTCATACCGCCGGCGGTTATCAACCAGGTGGCAGGAAATCTTGCCGCAAGACCGGATACCGGAATATGTACCCTGTATTGTGCAATAGAAAGTGAAAAGGAATTTTTCAATCCGAATGCCGTCAAGCTCGTAACAGATGACACCGGCAGGGTGATGTATTTTTCCAGGGCACCGATACCATGGCCACGGGATGGTGCTGATGCAGTTACGCTGGCCGGTGCCAAACGTCATATCGGGCTTTATGCCTATCGTGTGTCGGTGCTGCAGCAGTTCACAAACTGGCCGGCCTCAGCGCTTGAGCAGACAGAGAAACTCGAACAGCTCAGAGCCATGTGTAATGGAGTACTTGTTCATGCAGAACTTTGTTGTGAGGCAATACCAGCAGGTGTGGATACACAGGAGGATCTGGAAGCGGTGCGCATAATATTGACAAGAAAGGCAAGTCAATGAATCCTCCAGCCAAAGAATCTGTCAGCGTACTGATGGTATGCCTCGGCAACATCTGCCGGTCTCCCACTGCAGAAGGCGTGTTCAGGGCTGGAGTACAGGCGGCTGGTTTGAGCTCCCATATACGTGTTGATTCTGCCGGCACCAGCAATTGGCATGTTGGTGAGCCTCCGGATGGACGCTCAATTCGTGCCGCAGCACAACGACGTTACGATCTGAGCAGGCAGCGTGCTCGCCAGGTCACTACCAGAGACTTTGAGGAATTCGACTATATCCTTGCCATGGACAGCATGAATCTTCGGGAACTCCAGATGCGCTGTCCAGAGGCTATGCAGCACAAACTGGGCCTGATGCTCAGTTATGGTGATACCGGAAAAAGTGAAGTGCCAGACCCCTATGACGGTGGGCACGATGGTTTCGAACTGGTGCTGGATCTGCTGGAATCTGCCTGTGATGATCTCCTGATGCGCATTCGTAAAGACCTGGCACTGTAGGCAGTATTGTCATGCCAATCCAGGCCAATGTTGATCTTCACCATTTCAATACCTTCCATGTTTCTGCACGAAGCCGGTGGTTTGCCGAAGTTGCAACGGTAGAAGCGCTAAGGGAAGTACTGGCCTGGCACAAGGGCAAGGACATCCCATTGATGTTACTGGGTCAGGGCAGCAATATCCTGTTCCGGGAAAACTACCCCGGACTCATCATAGAACTTGCAATCAAGGGCATTACTGTGCAGCAAAGCACCGAATCATCAGTGCTGGTGCAGGCGATGGGCGGAGAAATCTGGCACCCCTTTGTCACTCATTGTCTGAAACAGGGTTGGTACGGGCTTGAGAACCTCAGTCTTATTCCGGGTACTGTTGGCGCTGCTCCAGTGCAGAATATCGGTGCCTACGGTGTGGAGCTTAAAGATCTGTTGCATGAAGTGCAGGCGCTGGAAATTGCCAGTGGCAACATGAAGACCTTTACCAACGACGATTGTGGTTTCAGTTATCGCAGCTCGGTGTTCAAGGAAGACCTGCGAGAGCAATACATTATTACCGATGTGACTTTCAGCCTCTCTTCCAAGCCCCGATTGAATCTCGAATATCCTGCATTACAGCAGGCGCTGTCTGATGTGCCACGCGAGTCCATTACGCCGCAACTGGTAAGCGACAAGGTATGCGAAATACGCCGCAGCAAATTACCCGACCCGGATATGTTGGGTAACGCTGGTTCTTTTTTCTGGAATCCGAGAATCGGGCAGGACCGTTTTGCAGAACTGAAAGCGCTTTATCCTGATTTGCCGGGTTATGCTGAAGGCAACAGTGTGAAGATTCCGGCGGCCTGGCTGATTGAAAAGGCCGGGTGGAAGGGTTATCGCGACGGGGATGTTGGTGTTCATGAGCGGCATGCACTGGTGCTGGTCAATCATGGTGGTGCCACAGGGGCTGAACTTGTTGCGCTATCTGAACGTATCCAGGCTTCAGTTGCGGAAAAATTCGGGATACAACTGTGGCCTGAAGTCCGAATTGTTTAAAACGGTTATGCTTTGCCCCAATTTTACAGACGGTCTCAGATCCAGTCAGAGTCTTTCGCTGTCAAGATTCACGAATAATCAGATTATTGGTAGTGACTCAGTTTGAATTTCGGGAAGTTCCAGCTGAGGCGGGATTGCAGTAATAGGTTGAGCGACCGTCTGCGGCATGGATGCCGCAGCCGAGCCCCCATAGATGGGTTTACGGCGTGTCGCGAAAATTATTACTGCAATCCAGCCGTATTTGATGGTCATTATCAAACTGAGGCACTACCAGATTTTTCTTATTGATAATTGTTGAAATGGCCAAGCCCAAAGCAAAAAAAGTTGCAGTCCCGCTCAATGCCCTCGACATCAAGGCGCATGAACGCTTTGATCATGCCACTTTTCTGAAACATGCCAGTTCTCGCCCTGGTGTGTATCGCATGCTGGATACCGAAGGCGATACGCTTTATGTGGGCAAGGCAAAAAATCTCAAAAAGCGCCTGGGTAACTATTTTCGGGGCAGTGGGCTCGACAGCAAGACCCTTGCACTGGTCAGTCGTATACACAGCATTGAAACCACGCTGACCAACAGCGAGACCGAAGCGCTGCTGCTTGAACAAACCCTGATCAAGGAAAAACGTCCGCCCTACAACATCATGTTGCGCGACGACAAATCCTATCCTTTTATCTATCTCAGTTCTCAGGACACCTTTCCCCGGCTGGCGCTGCATCGCGGTGCGAAAAAACAGAAGGGGGAATATTACGGTCCGTTTCCGAGCGCCAGTGCAGTGCGCGAATCGCTGGCCATATTGCAGAAGGTTTTCAGGGTGCGGCAATGTGAGGATTCCTATTTCAGGAGCAGGACGCGTCCCTGTTTGCAGTACCAGATAAAGCGCTGTTCAGGCCCCTGTGTAAATCTGACTACGCCTGAGGATTATGCGGAAGATGTGCGGCACTCGGTGTTGTTTCTGGAAGGAGAAAACGACAGGGTAATGGAAGAGCTGAGCGGCAAAATGGAAAGTCTGGCAAAGGAGCTGCGCTTTGAAGAGGCTGGCGTGCTACGCGATCAGGTCAGGGATCTGCGACTTATCCAGGAACGCCAGTATGTGGCAGGTGAAAAGGGCGATGTGGATGTGCTGGCACTGGCGGAATCGGCCGGTGTGGTGTGTGTGCATCTGATGATGGTCCGGCATGGGCGCGTGCTTGGTGCGCGTAATTTCTTTCCGCGCTTTGCACTGGAAACTACCCCCGAAGCCTGCCTGCAGGCCTTTATCGGGCGTTATTATCTGAGTGAGCAGAGCCAGTTTACCTTGCCGAAGGAAGTCATCTGCAGCCATGAACCAGAAGACAAGGCTACTCTGGAAGAAGGCCTGGCCTGGGTAGGCAAGCGTCGTATCAGCATAGCCAGCAAGGTAAGAGGGCACAGGGCAAGGTGGCTCGAGCTTGCGGTAACCAATGCAGCGCATGGCATGGAAGGGAAACTGAACAGCAAGCAGAACATGCAGAAACGATTTTCAAGTCTGGGTTCAGTACTGAATCAGGATGCTGCGCCAAAGCGGCTGGAATGCTTCGACATAAGCCATAGCTCGGGCGAGGCCACGGTGGCCTCTTGTGTGGTATTCGACAGCAACGGCCCGCTCAAGTCGGACTATCGCAAATTCAATATCGAAGGCATTACGCCAGGTGACGACTATGCTGCTATGCATCAGGCACTGAAACGCCGTTTTACACGTTTGCAAAAAGGTGAGGGCAAGATGCCCGATATCCTGATTATTGATGGCGGCCTGGGGCAATTGGCACAGGCAGAGGAAGTGCTGACGACGCTTGGTGTTGAAGAAGTGCTGTTGCTTGGCATCGCCAAGGGGATCAGCCGCAAGGCAGGTCAGGAAACCCTGTTGCTTGGTGGCAGCCACAAGGAACTGGTGCTGAACGCCGAATCGCCGGCTCTGCATCTGCTGCAACATATACGCGACGAGGCGCATCGTTTTGCCATCACCTCCCATCGACAGCGCCGGGGCAAGGCCCGCACACGCTCACAACTGGAGGAAATTCCGGGTGTGGGCCCCACCAAACGGCGCGACCTGCTGCGGCATTTCGGTGGTCAACAGGAAATACGCAGGGCCAGCGTCGAGGATTTGCAGCGTGTGCAGGGTATAAGCCGACAACTGGCAGAAAGCATCTATGAACATCTGCACAGCGCCTGAGGTGCAGTTGCCAGGACAGGTAGTGCCGCTTTAAGAACATTCATTGATACTTGATGAGGCTGGGTTGCTGTAATAGTTTGAACGACCGTCTGTGGCATGGGTGGAACAATACGTATTGCAAGCGCAGCTTGCTGCATTGTGGAACGACACCTGCCCCGGCAGGTGGCTGAACCCGCTTGCGGGCGCAGTCCAGCCCCCAGGGACAGGTTTACGGCGTGTCGAAGAGGCACCAACTGAAAGGTGCGTATATCCAGTATTATTTGATCAAACCGGGACAGTGGTATTCGTGCACATTGTTGCCCAGCAATCCCTCCTGATGGGGTAGAATTCCCGAAAGAGAGAAAGAAATGACGCTGGCCAATTTTTTTACCATTCTGCGCGTATTGCTGATACCCGTTTTCATGGGCCTGTACTACGTGGATTTCAGTGGGCACCACCTCATGGCGGCCGGCGTCTTCATCATCGCCTGTATTACCGACTGGCTCGACGGCTATGTTGCCCGCAAAATGAACCAGTGCTCACGTTTTGGCGCCTTTCTCGACCCAGTAGCCGACAAGATGCTGGTAGCCATTACCCTCGTCATGCTCGCGGCTAGTTATCCCAGCCCCTGGTATATCGTGCCAGCCGCACTGATTGTCGGCAGGGAAGTGTTCGTCTCTGCTCTGCGCGAATGGATGGCCGAAACACAGCAGCGTGATGCGGTGGCAGTGGGTAAAATCGGCAAGGTCAAAACCACTGTTCAGATGATTGCATTGATCGTGCTCCTGGCCACCGATACCAGTGGTCCCGAGCTGATCAGGATTACTGGTTACACACTGCTCAACCTTGCTGCACTGCTCACGCTGTGGTCCATGCTGGTCTATCTGGGTGGTGCGTGGACACAGCTGAAGGAAGGCTTGAAATAAGCGGCTTAACCGCCTCTTTACACTTGACTTGCGCCCTGCAGAGATTAGAATGGCGCCCTCTTTTGAGCCCCGGTCCAAACCACTAATGGATCATATCCACTGGACCGAACCGGGGTGGACACGGAAATAGCTGGTAGAGCAGGGCACCAAGCCTGAATCTGCCAACAAAGATATCCGGTCCGGCCAAAGAGCCTGTTATATTGGAACTCTGGTCAGAAGCTAAAGGCAACAATAGCAGTCTGGACAAAGGGACAAATTGGTAAACGCGGGAATAGCTCAGTTGGTAGAGCACGACCTTGCCAAGGTCGGGGTCGCGAGTTCGAGTCTCGTTTCCCGCTCCAGTTTGCCTGTGTCTCCGCAAACCAGGATTTGGTCCCAGAAAGGCTGGATGGCAGAGTGGTTATGCAGCGGACTGCAACTCCGTGTACGCCGGTTCGATTCCGACTCCAGCCTCCAATTCCCAGCCTCCTATCCCAGACCAATTGCTGCTTTGCACAGGTATGCACTGCGCATGCCCGGGTGGCGAAATTGGTAGACGCAAGGGACTTAAAATCCCTCGGGGGAAACCCCGTACCGGTTCGATTCCGGTCCCGGGCACCATATAAATCAATAAGTTAGCATATTAGCTTTACGAGCACTCTTCTACGCGCTAGCATTTAGCAACGCCTTAGCAACGCCTTAGCAACAAGGTTCTTTGCCATGTTAGAGAAGGACACGAAACTAGCTGGTCTCTACAAACGCACTGGGAGAACAGGTACAACGTGGGTCGTCAAAGCCCGTCAGAAGGGCATAGACCGTGTCGTAACCATCACTCTTGGCCGAGCAGATGTATTGACTCCTGCTCAAGCCAGGTCTGCGGCCAAGCAGCAACTGGCTGCACTCAGCGCAGGCCAAAACCCCAACGAAACCCGTAAACGGAAAGCAGAGGCCCAGCAGCAGCTCAAAATCACGCTTGGAGAGGCGCTGGATGAGTATTTGCAGCTACGCCAACTCAGGCCCTCCACCCTCAAGTCATACAGACAAGTCATACAACGTGCTTTTGCCGATTGGCTAGATAAGCCGCTGAATGTCATAACCAGAAGAGACGTTCTGTCACGCTACCAGTTAATTCAAAAGCGAATCACCAAGACCTCAAAATGGTCAAAACAGGCCAACCCCAAAGGGCTTGCAGAGGCCCAGAAAGCCATGCGGTACTTATCGGCAGTTATGAACTCCTATGTAGGTGACCGCTACATGGGTGAGCCGCTATTGCCGGAAGGGAATCCTGTACTGGTTCTCAAAGAAAAAAGAGCACGAGCTACGCTCAAGCCTCGTGATCGTTTCTTGGGCGACGAGGAGCGCCAGAATCTGTTCGGATTCCTATCTGAAGTTCATCATCCCGAGTACAGCGGGCCTGTAAAGACTGCCCAAGCCGATTTTGTGCTGCTACTTCTGGTTACGGGCCTCCGAATTAACGAAGCCCGAACGCTCAGATGGGAAGATGTTGGAGAGGAGACATTCACTGTCCGGGAGACAAAGAATAAGACCGACCACACACTTCCGATAACTCGACTCGTTCGGCTTGTATTCGACAATAATGCAAACGAGAGCGAATTTGTTTTCCCGGGCAGAGGCGGGACGAAAGCCGCTTCAATGGATGGCGTTGTAGACTTGGTGGCGTCTCAGTCAGGGTTAGAGTTTACTGCTCACGATTTGAGACGTACTGCTGCGACTGTTGCGGCAGAGCATGGCTTCAATCATGACCAGATTGCTAAACTCCTGAATCATGCGAAAGGCAGCGTGACTGATAGGTATATACAGCGGACTGCAACGGCTCTTCTGCCAATAATGCAGGCTATCGAAGATGACATTGTCAGGCCATGGGATGCTTCTCCAATACACTCAACTCATGATGCTGATACTGATGCTACTAACGTAGTGTCTTTTCCTGTTGCTGAAAAAGCATGAGCTACTTCGAAGATCTACATGACTTCATAGCATCCAAGATGCGCATGAGTCACATCTACCAACCTGTCATGTTGCTCGAGCTGCTTCGCAATGATGGTGCAGTTGTACGACCCAACCATCATGCCTCTCTCATTTTCAGGGGGCATAAGCCCGCCATAGACATCAATGAAAGCTGCTCTCCCGCTATCACGCGCCAAAACAACCTTGTTGACGCCACCTACATCATCGTTGCATGAAACGAACACGCCTTTTTCTGTACACGTGGCTGGCCAATCACCACTGGGTACTTTCCAGCTACTACTTGCGCCATCGATCGTCAGCAACAGAGTTTCATTATCAAACTCCATTGTCTGCCAATTGTTGTTCATCATTTTCAATCCTGCCCTTTTGACTGACTGACAAGCCCATACCTCACGCTCCTGAGCATTGGCGATGCTCGATAAGCAGATAGCAGATACAGCAGCCAGTGGCAGTAGAAATGATCGAGCTGTTGGCATTGGTGTTCTTCCTTGTTTGTCTTTTGCTGTTTTACCCCATATCCGTAGCGGCTGTGAACCCCTTGAGATAAAACTGGCGGTATCACCAACCTTTACTATCCTGAATGCTCCACCAACACAGCCCTAAGGAGCCAGCCATGCCTACACTCACAACAAGCCAGTCACATACAATCTGAATTACACCCCTGAAGGCTGAGGACAGAGCGGAATTATGATGGCATGAACATTCACGCTTTTCGTATTGTGAGGCTGTATTTACGATCACATTCTTCTTTTGCAGAGTGAATGAATTTACAGGATTTAAATATGAATTATCAGAAGAGATCCTGCAAAAATAAAGATAGGCAGAGTAACAACATTTCCGCATTTGGTTCCATATCAAGAAAGCAGAATTAAAATAGCGCGCATACATGTGGTAAATATTCACACGGTCCAAATTCATACGCCTTTGTAAATAAGGAAAAATGTTGGATTTGTAGTAGTGAAATATAGTCATTTTTTATTTTTGATTCCAAATGTACCTATTAGAAATACATAAGTAATTTCTGCATAAAATTTGATATTCACAGGTTCAGCTCTTCGAAATTCCAATCATTAAAAAAGAAAAAATCCGAACTAGGCGGTACTTGCCAAGAGTGGATCATCTGAAGTAATTGTCATTGTGTTCTCCCGTAGTCTGGTTTGGATGCCTAAATCAGAATTGCGGGCGGTGGGTCAGTCTTTTCGGCAGTGCAAGCAAACAGCGTAACGGGCCCCGTCAACGAACAGGCAAGATCGGTTTTCCGGCAGAAGAATGATCACAGACAGGCAAGTTCAATAAGGTGCAATTTTCGCAATTTCCTGAGGGGGGTATAAAGAAAATGCAAATCCGTCATCTGAAAACCACACGCAAACTGTTATGTACTGCCGTTGCGGCAATCATGGGGGTAAGCGGGACCGCCACACTCTATGCCCAGGATGCGAGCATAGACGAGATCACCGTTACCGGTTCCCGAATTCGTCAGACCAGCGGGATGGTGACGCCCATACCTGTCACGGCAGTCACCATGCCAGAACTGGCCACTTTTGATCCCGGTGGGACGGTTGCAGAGCAATTGAATGGATTGCCGCAGTTTTTCGGCAATCGCAGTGCCCAGAGTTCTACAGGTGCAATGAATGCAGGGTCAGGCACCAGCTTCCTGAATCTCCGCAATATAGGATCCAACCGTACCCTGGTGTTGTTTGACGGTTCCCGCATGGTGCCTGCGGATATCAGCGGTTCGGTAGGGATTGATACTTTCCCAACAGCACTGTTGAGCACTGTTGACGTGGTGACCGGCGGCGCCTCCGCTGCCTATGGAGCGGATGCCCTTGGCGGAGTGGTCAACTTTGTGCTCAACCGGGAATTTGAAGGTTTCAAATTTGAAGCGGGCACT
>JAURLQ010000070.1 GCA_030831125.1 Gammaproteobacteria bacterium | reverse complement strand
CCAATGGAAATCTCGAATCGGGCAGGGGGGTCTGATAAGCTCGCTGCAGAAAACAGACAAACCACAACACAGTGGAAGAGGGGAAGGATGCGCATACTGACAAAAAGCCTGGTACTGGCAGCATTGCTGACAGGACTGGCAACAAGCTCACAGGCCCAGAACGGTGATGAAATCTATGGCACCCGCTGTGCCGCCTGTCATGACAATCCGGCTACCGACCCGGCGCATCCACCGCCGCCAAGGGATGAACTGGCCAAAATGTCCCCCAACACCATCTATCGCGCAATCATGGAAGGTGCCATGCGCCTGCAGGGTGCGGGGATGACCAATGACCAGATGAAAATGGTCGCAGAATTCCTCACCGGCCAGCCGGTGGCAGACCTGGGTCTCGAAATTACCACCAATCTCTGTGCCGACAATTCCCCCATGCGTAACCCTGCACTCAGCCCGATGTGGAACGGCTGGGGTAGCGATCACCGCAATGCCAGGGCAGCACTGGATGCCGGTATTACAGCTGAAAACCTCTCCCGCCTGCGCCTGAAGTGGGTCTATGGCCTGCCTGGAGAAGACCAGCCGCGAGCCCAGCCTGCAATAGCAGATGGAAGACTTTTCGTGGGTAACAAGGCAGGTGCCCTGTATGCACTGGATGCCAAAACGGGTTGTACCTACTGGACCTTCCTGCCCGCTTCAGGCATACGCAGTGCCATTTCGGTGGGACCGGTTGAATTGCCGGATGGTAGCAGTGGACATGGCGTATTCTTCATTGATCTGCGCGGACATGCCTATGCTGTCAATGCGGATACAGGAGAGCAGTTGTGGATGACCACCATCGAAGACCACCCGGGAGTGCGGGGAACCGGCTCGGTTACCTTCCATGATGGCTATCTGTATGTGCCTACTTCAGGTGTACTGGAAGAAACCTCCTCCTCAGGCCCGGACTATGGCTGCTGCACCTTCAGGGGCAGTGTGTCCAGGGTCAATGCCAGCACCGGAGAAGTGCTCTGGAAAAGTTACATGATGGACGAACCACAACAGCGTGGTCTTAGTGAGAATGGCGTACCGCTATTTGGTCCTGCCGGGGCCGGCATCTGGAGCGCCCCGACCATCGATCCGGACAGAAGGATGATCTATGTCGGTACCGGCAATGCCTATGGCGACCCGGCGCCTGTTACCTCTGATGCCATCGTTGCAATGAGCATGGATGATGGCCGAATTGTATGGGCAAACCAGACCATCCCCGGTGATGCCTTCATTGGAGGCTGCGATCCGACCGATGACACAGGCACCAGTCCCAACTGTCCTGAAGTACTTGGTCCCGACTATGACTTTTCAGCTTCTCCTGTGCTGACCTCTACAGCCAGCGGCAGGGAATTGCTTGTTGTACCGCAGAAATCCGGCATGGCCTATGCGCTGGATCCCAATAATCAGGGAGAACTGGTCTGGGAATACCGCATTACCGAAGGCAGCCGCTCTGGTGGTTTCTGGGGCATGTCTGTAGCTGATGGGCTTGCATACGTCGGCGCCAGTGGTTACAGCAACCCCAACTCCGGAGGTATGCATGCCATTGATCTGGAAACCGGTCGTCCTGCCTGGGTAACACCGCCGCAGGATCTGTTGTGTGAAGCCGGATTCGGATGTCGTGCAACCCAGTCTGCTGCAGTTACAGCAGTGCCGGGTGCAGTATTTTCCGGCTCTGCTGATGGCGGGATGCGGGCCTACAGTGCCACTGATGGCAGGGTGTTGTGGACATTCAACAGCAATCCGGTATTCGAAGGGGTCAATGGTGTTGATGCCAGTGGTGGTTCATTCGACGGGCCGGGGCCGGTGATTGTTGATTCAATGCTCTACTTCCTGTCAGGAAACTGCTGCATAGTGGGCAGGCCGGGCAATGCACTGTTTGCATTCGAACTGGCATCCGAATAGGCAGCAGTGCTATTCGGTAGTGGCAAAATCGGAGCGACGCTCAACGCGCAATTTGTAAACCACCATGTTGAAGGCAAGGTTGTATTCAACATGGTTGAACACTTCAGCGTTGTGCGTCACCTTGTAAAGTCCGTTCACCACAGCTGTAGGCAATTTGTCTATGCCGTAGTCAGCAGTGCGTAATCTGGCCTGTTGTACGGCGTTGAGTACTTCTTCCGAATTCCAGGCTGCAACAAAGGCATCGTTGTTGAAGCCGTTGGCTGCAAAGAATTCTGCTATCTGGGCTTCTGTGCGCAGGGGATTGCCGTCTTCATGGATTGCCCGAAAGGCAGCTTGATGAATGCGGTCTTCTGCATTGAGGTTTTTGCCGGTGTAGTAAATACGGGCATGGAGTGCCATGAGGTCATTCCATATTGCCGGCATGCGCGCAAACACCAGATCGCCAGTAGTACCGTCGCGCCAGTCTGTCATCATCGGTGCCAGCGTTGAGCATTCCGGACAGCCGTACCAGAAGATATCCCTGACCTCAATGTGGTCTTCATCCGTTTCTGTGGGCACGGCACGCGCCAGTTTCTGGTAATGCACACCCTCTGTGGATTCACGGGGCTGGGCATTGGCAGCGAGGGAAATGCTGACAAACAGCAGCAGGACAAGGCGAGAAGACAGGAGCATAGGTGTTTCCGGATTTTGATGTAATTGTTGCCGGCGCCAACATGTGCGGGCCCGGATCAGGAAAGGCAGCAAATGTAGCAGAAAGTGCATTGCAGGTAACCTGCCGGTAGTGGTCTGGTTGAATTTCTTCTACCTCTTTGGTGGTGCGACTTGGCACTATGGGGTCTGAGACACGCCATGAACCCATCCATGGGGGCTCGACTGCGGCATCCCTGCCGCAGACGGTCTCTGACCCGATAGTGCCAAGTCGCTTATCAAACACGAACTGAAATTCAACCAGACCACTAACAACCTGCCAGAACCTGGTGGTTCGGCATTTTCAAGATTGGTGCGAGAATCCTGACAGTGGCCTATGCTATATTTCGCAGTTGATTCGATGGCCTGAATCCTGAATAAAAACAGCAATAACAGGGTCGTTCAGAGAGTTGAAGCCGGATTGACTTCCAATCACAGGCAAAAACACGAATTTACCAGGGGAGATACCGTGAATCGCATTACGGCAAAGCCTATCAGTAAAGCACTGCAAATGGCGGCAGTGTATACACTCATGTCCTTTTTGTTGGCCCCGGGATTGCACGCCAGCTCAGATCTTGCCCGTGTGGCAGAGCGAGGCCAGATTGATGAAGTCAGGAAAATGCTGGCCGAAGGCATTGATGTAGACAGTCGCCTGAATGACGGCAGCACTGCGCTGCACTGGGCCGTATTGCATGATCAACTCGCAACGGTCGATGTCCTGCTGGATGCCGGTGCCGATCCTGTAGCACTTAATCGTAATGGTATTTCTCCGCTGTTTCTTGCTGTACAGAACGGCAGCGAAACTGTCGTTGCCCGTTTGCTTGAAGCCGGTGCCGATCCCAATACCCTGGCTGAAAGTGGCGAGACCATCCTGATGACAGCAGCCCACACAGGCAAACCCGAAGTGGTAGAACTGCTGCTGGCCAATGGTGCCTTTGTGGATGCCCGCGATCCTGATTTCCAGCAGACCGCACTGATGGTTGCTGTACGGGGAGGGCAGACTGAAGTTGTAGATATGCTGATCAGATATGGTGCACAGGTTGATGCCCGTACTCGCATAGGTCCTACCCCTGTTTACTATCCACCCTGCAAGGGCACAGGTTGTGGCTCCGAAGGTGAAGGCATCAATCGCAGCGGTGTTCCACACCGTGGTGAACGCTACGATGCCAAAGGTGGCATGACACCCCTGCTTTATGCGGCACGTGATGGTCGTGCAGAAGAGGCCCGACTGCTGCTGGAGAATGGCGCCGATCTGGAAATTCGTGAAGCCAATGAAATTACCCCGCTGTTGATGGCGCTTTTGAACAACCAGCTGGTTGTGGCCAATGTGTTGCTGGATTTCGGTGCTGAAATCAACGTGGACGACTTCTACGGCCGTTCACCGCTTTTCGCTGCTGTCGACTATCGAAATCTTGACATGAACAGCGATGTGGAAGACGACCCGCAGGACAATCAGGTTGACCGTGATCCCATATTGCCGATGATCAAACGCCTTCTTGACTCTGGTGCTGATGTGAATGCCCGCACCAAGGAATGGCCACCAGAAAAAAAATGGCTGTATAACCTTAACGATGTTTCGTGGGTAGACATGACCGGGCAGACGCCTTTCATTCGTGCCTCACAGGCAGGTGATGTGCAAGTCATGAAAATGCTGCTGGAATATGGCGCTGATCCTCATATCACCACCTATGAAGGCACTACTGCCTTGATGGCTGCTGCAGGGGTCAACTGGACAGTTGCACAAACCTATACTGAATCGGATGAAGCCGAACTTGAGGCAGTAAAACTTAACATTGCACTTGGAGCAGATGTAAATGCCACCAATTCCATGGGCCTTACTGCACTGCTGGGGGCTGCCAATCGCGGTGCAAACCACATCATTGGATATCTGGCAGCGGAAGGTGCCAGACTGGATGTGAAAGATGCCGTTGGTCGTGATGCATTGCGCTGGGCCGAGGGCGTATTCCTTGCTGCTGTTGGTGCCGAACAGAAACCCGAAACCATAGCCTTGTTGAAAAAACTTATGGATGAAGCCGGAATTGAATATGCACAGTAAAAAACAATTACAAAAAATGCGCCTGTGTAAACTGCTCCTGGCGGCAGGGCTGGGCATCCCGGTGCTGGTCAATGCGCAAGCGGTGGGCAGAAACCACCAGCAAATGCTGGATCAGTATTGTGTGGAATGCCACAACCTGGAAGATTTTGCGGGTGGCCTGTCTTTTGATCTGCTTGATACCGGCAATGTACTCACCGATGCAGAAACCTGGGAAAAGGTCATGCTCAAGATCAAGGCCGGCATGATGCCCCCGCTTGGCAAGGACAAGCCGTCAGCACGTCAGGCAAGTGAATTTGTCGATACCCTGTCAGAAACACTGGACAAGGCATGGGCCGGCAATCCCTACTCGGGTGCACCACTGCTGCATCGCATGAATCGCAACGAATACCAGAATGCAATTCGCGACCTGCTGGATTTGCCTATGGATGTTGCCCAGTTGTTTCCTGCCGAAAGCTCCAGCGAAGGTTTCGATAACATGGCGAGCGTGCTTACGGTATCTCCCGCCCTGATGCAGGCCTATATTTCAGTGGCAAACAAGGTCAGCCGTCTTGCCGTTGGTGATATGACCACCAGTTTGAGCACTACCACCTATCGTGCAGACCAGCAGGACCAGTCTGCGCATCTGGAAGGCTATACTCTGGGTTCCCGTGGCGGTGTGAGCTTCCAGCATGTCTTCCCGCTGGATGCGGAATACACATTCAATGTTGGTCGCAGCGGAGTGAACTCTGCTTTTTCACTTGCTCCCGTAGGCATTGAAGATCCTGTGGAGCTGGTTATTGACGGTGAGCGCGTGGCACTGTTTGAGGTAGGTGGTCGTGCCAGCATCACGTTGGGCATTCCGGCCGGACCACACACAATAGAAGCTGCATTCGTCAAAACCCAGTCGCCACGAGGTGTGGACGATCTGCACAATGTCTGGTCTGACAGCACTGTGGTGACCAATGTTGCCATTGCAGGACCGCTCAATCCAACAGGTCCGGGTGTCACTCCCAGCAGGGAGAAGATATTCAGCTGCACGCCAGCGAGTGTGGCAGATGAAGAAAGCTGTGCCCGCCAGATACTCGGGAATCTGGCCTATCGCGCCTACCGCCGTCCGGTAACTGACAATGCCATGGATACACTCATGGCCTTCTACCGCGATGGACGTGAACAGCGCGATTTTGATACAGGTATCCAATACGGATTGTCGCGCATACTCGTCGACCCCATGTTTGTCTTCCGCTTCGAGGAAGAGCCTGAAAATATCAGCGATGGTGAAAATTACCAGCTGGGTCCCTATGAACTGGCTACAAGGCTTTCCTTCTTCATCTGGAGCAGTATTCCGGATGACGAGCTGCTGGCTTCAGCCTCAGCCGGAAAGCTGACCAACAAACGTGAACTTGAACAGCAGATTACCCGCATGCTGGAGGATCCCAAAGCCGAGTCGCTGGTGGAAAATTTCGCTGCCTCCTGGCTGGAGCTCAGACAGCTGAACCAGGTGAACCCGGTATCAGAAGAGTTTGACGGCAGCCTGCGGGTTGCCATGCGTCGCGAAACCGAACTGTTCCTCGAGTCAATCATCCTGGAGGATCGTCCGGTTACCGAGTTGCTCACGGCCGATTACACATTCGTAAATGAAAGGCTGGCACGTCATTACGGCATTGAGAATATTCGTGGCAGTCATTACCGCAGAGTTTCTTTGCAGGACACTGGTCGCCATGGTCTGTTGGGGCACAGCAGTATCCTGACCATCACCTCAGCTCCGAACAGGACGTCGCCTGTTATCAGGGGCGCGTGGATCATGGAAAACCTGCTGGGTACACCGCCGCCCCCCCCACCACCTGGTGTGGAAACCAATCTGGAACCCGAACCCGGTATTGCAGTGACAACCCTGCGCGACAGACTGGAACGCCATCGCGCCGACCCCAGCTGTTCCGCTTGTCATGCCATGATGGACCCTATCGGTTTTGCACTGGAGAATTTCGATCCTGTTGGCCAGTTTCGCAAGGAGAGTAACGGCTACGCACTGGATACCTCTGCCACTTTCTGGGATGGCACTGATTTTGAAGGTCCGGACGGTTTGTTCAGCATCATCAGTTCCCGTACCGACCTGTTTGTGGAAAACTTTGCCGAAAAACTCATGACCTATGCGCTTGGTCGCAAGGTGGAGTACTACGACATGCCCCAGGTACGCGAAGTGATAGGCAACGCTGAAAAGGATGATTTCCGTTTCAGTGCACTCATAAGCGAAATTGCCCTGAGCTCTGCTTTCACCACCCGTACAAAGGGTGCCGAGAATATGGAAACCGCGGGGCGCTGAATCAACTGGGGCGTGCTTGGTGCCCGCAAGTTCACAGATGCCATGGAAAGCATAGTAAGGGCGCATGGAAGTGCGTCCATGACAATCGGGCAATACTTGCTGTTGTCAGATAATATGAAAACCGTTGCAAATTCATTAAGATAGGCCTGGTTCCCGGAAATGTTGCAGTAGGGAAGGGCAAAATTCAGAATCATAAGATTCGGGAGACACACATGTTCATCAGCAAGAAACATTTGTCACGACGCACCATGCTCAGAGGCCTTGGCACTGCTGTGGCGTTGCCTCTGCTCGATTCCATGATTCCGGCTTCCACGGCACTGGCGCAAACTGCTGCTGTGCCCAAAATGCCGCGTCTTGGCTGTATCTACATTCCCCATGGCGCCACAATGGCGTACTGGACCCCGACGACTACCGGCAAGAATTTCGAATTCACGCCCATTCTCAAGCCGCTTGAAGGTTACCGGAACCAGCTGAACATCATCAGTGGTCTTGCCAATGCGCCGGTTGGTCCGGAAAGCGGTGAAGACAGTGGCGGTGCCCAGAACCATGAGCGTGCCGCGGCCGCCTTCCTGACAGCTGCCCATCCTGTATCGGGTGACCGGGCCTTTGTCGGTCAGTCCTTCGACCAGGTGGTTGCAGAACATCTGGGTCAGGATACTCCAATGCCATCGGTCGAGCTGTCCATCGAGCCAGCCGGCAACGTTTGTGGCGATACCAATTTCACCTGTTCCTATCGCAGCTCCCTGTCGTGGAAAACACCAACCCTTGCACTGCCAATGGAAAACAATCCGCAACTCGTTTTCGAACGCCTGTTCGGTGATGGCACCACGGATGAAGAACGTCGTGAACGTCGCCGTGTCTCGGCAAGTCTGCTCGATTCAATCAGGGAAGATGTGGCCAGCCTCAACATGAAACTGCCGCAGGCAGACAGGGTACGCCTGAGCGACTACCTGGAGGAAGTCCGTGAAATCGAACGCCGCGTTGCACTGGTGGATGCGAAATTGTCTGCTGAGTCGCTTGAAGTGCCTGATGCGCCGCGTGGTATTCCAAACGGGTTTGAAAACCACATCAACCTGATGTTCGACCTGCAGGTGCTGGCTTTCAAATCAGACATCACCCGTATTTCAACACTCATGATGGCAGGAGAGGGCAGCAACACCCGTTATCCTGGCAGTGGCATAGCCGAAGGCTTCCATAATGCTTCCCATCATTCCAACGAACAGAAGAACAAGGACCAGTTTGCCGTGCTCAACACTTACCACATCGGGGTATTGAAAGGCTTCTTTGACAGACTGGCGGCAACGGAAGATGGCGATGGCTCATTGCTGGATCATTCGCTGATCATGTACGGCAGTTCCATGAGCGATGCCAACGAGCATAACTACGACCCGCTGCCAATCCTGCTGGTTGGTGGGGCCAATGGTCTTATTGAAGGTGGTCGCCACCTGGAGTTTGCCCCGCACACACCGCTGGGCAACCTGTACCTCGGACTGCTCGACAAGTTCGGCATCCACAGGGACAGCTTCGGAGACAGCACAGGTCGCCTGGAAGTGTAATCATCGGAACGAACAAAAAGCCCGGCAAGTGCCGGGTTTTTTTATGCCTTGACCTTTGAATTGTATTTATCACAGGTGCATCACGGATCACTGTGTAAAGCGCCCCGACATTATTGCTTCTTCGACACGCCGTAAACCCGGTCCAGCCATCCGGCATAGCCGGATGTCGCTCCACCGAGCGTTTTTAAAGAAATAAGTGTCAATTAATTTCAGGACAACACACGTAACTTTCCCTGACAAGTGCTACTGGGCAAGTTCCGCAGCAGAATCCATCAACTCCTGGGTTTCCACTCCGGTGCAGATGAGCGGCAACAACTGGTCAAAGGGGGCAAGCGTCAGGTTTCTTGTTGGCACTACCCAGGGTTCTTTCAGCATGACAGGGTCGTAGATGGTGGCATCGATGACAAGCGTATTGGCATCCGTACGGGTGTAGCGTTCCACAACACGCATCTGGTCGGAATGGATGGACACGCGACCTTCGGCAAAGATCCAGGCATCTTCATTGAAGCCAAGCACTTCCACCACAAAGGTGTCTCCTTCCCAGTGTCCCACGGCATCGCCGCGATAGGATGGTGGAACCGTACGGTGTTCGCGACCGTCTGTAGGAATCAACTGGTAGCCATGAAAGGTTTCCTGCAGGAACACCATCATCTCTGGTGTGGAAATGATCTGCCCAAGTGCACCTACATCAAAGAGTCGTACGCTGAGTGTACCAAAGGCTGTTGGATTACATTGCAGGGTCGGATCGTCCTTGTCGCCCAGTTGCGCGGCCATTGCTTTGGCTTCATCTGTATAAAGGTCCGTATACAGGTGCCAGTCCGGAGTACCACCTGTGCTGGCATTGTAACCGGGGCTGCCCAGATCGCCACCGGTCCACCAAACGCCTGAGAGGTCCGGTTTGCCATCGGCCATGCGGGGTACAGAACCTGCATTCTGGGCATTGACACCATTACACAGTAGAGCGAGTGAGAGCAGGGCGGCATTGGCTGTCAGGGTAAGGATCTGTTTCATGATCAGCGCGCTCCCGGTCCCTGCTGAGGCCCGAACATGCCATACACTGTGCCGTCGCTGGTAATCAGTTGTGTCAACATGCCATTGTTCGAGTCGTCGCGGGCGCGAAAGCCCTTGATGGTAACCAGATCTCCGGTCTTGATGACCTTGTTGGAGTAACCGCCGCGAATCATGCCGCTGGGGGTACCGGCTTCGATTTTCCATTGCGACACTGTGCCGTCTTCATTGGTTACATCAATAAAGAAATGTGAATGCGGATTGGTCAGGCGTACATTGTTGATGGTGCCCTGGATCTCGATAGGGTTCTGCATGTTGTAGGCAGCCGCAAAGGAATGGTGCGCCATTGCAGAGTTGTCGAAAGCAAGCAGCCATGTCAGGCCGAGCAGTGAGTGCTTGAAGACGGATTTCATCCTGGTACTCCTTTGTTACAGGGGTTGTTGGGTACCTGAGTTGGTGTAGGCACTTTATATCATACACACCCATCAGGTGGACATGCCGTAAAAATAGAGAATCGGATTGTGAAAACTTCAGCTGGACTGGTAGAGATGCTTGCCGTAATCGGAACTGAGACCGTCTGCGGCAGGGAGCCGCAGCCGAGCCGCCATGGATGGGTTTACGGCGTGTCGAAGAGACGATTACGGTTAGCATCTTCATCAAATTGTGAATGGAAATTACTGGAATCAAATTTTGGAAATACATCTCACCTCCAATCTGCTTGAACACCCGATTACAAAACAGGTACATTGCCTTCACTCACAGAAGAGAAACCAGCATGAAAACAGGAACAACAGTCATTTTTGCAGCCTTGCTCTGCAGCGCACCACTGCTGGCACAGCCTCCAGGTGTTACCCGGGAAATGATCAATACCACACTGCCACTTGAAGGTGCACCGCTGGCTGAAACCGGTCCCTATGAAGTGGTATCGGAAAGTACTTTCGGAAAGACCGGTCTGGTTGTGTATCGGCCAGCCACGCTCGATGCCTTTCCTGCCAACGATACGTTGCCCGTGATGGTATGGGGCAATGGCGGTTGTGCCATCGACAACCCGAACTATGCCGGGTTTCTGGGTACAATCGCCTCACATGGCTTTCTGGTGCTCAATACGGCTGCCAGTGAAGAGGGTCCTGCCAGAGCAACGGCAGAAATCCTGCTTTCAGCCATAGACTGGGCCGAGGCAGAAAATACACGCAACGGCTCCCCGCTTGCCGGCAAGATCAATGTGGAGCAGGTTGCTGTCATGGGCACTTCCTGCAGCGGCATGTTGTCCATTGCAGCGGGTACAGATCCTCGCGTGGATACCATCGGGGTATTCAATGCCGGTACCCAGCCGCCGGCAGAAGGGGCCCCTGCAGGTGCCACGTCTACCGAAACACTCAAGCAGGTACGTGGCTCCATTCTTTTCATCAATGGCAGTGAACGCGACTTTATGACACCGGCTTCGCATGACAACTTCATGCGCGTAGATCATGTGCAGACCTTCTACGGAGCACGCCATGGCGCAGGCCATATGGCCACTATGTATCATCCCGGGGGTGGAGAGTTTGCCAATGTGATCTGGCACTGGCTGCGTTATCAGTTCAAGGAAGATACCGAAGCCGGAAGCTGGTTTACCGGAGAAAACTGTGGTCTTTGTACCAATGAGAACTGGGATGCTGACTCGTCAAAAATGTAAGTCCGGTAGATGTGCCCGGAAATTGACCCGGCTATTGCCGGGTCCTGTCCTTTTGATCAGCACACCTTTTGGTCTTTCTTACCAGCGATTGCGACGTGGGGGATCATCCCGCCTGTTGCTGCGGTCATCCCGTTTGCGATTATTGTCCCAGCGGTCATCCTGATTGTGGAATCTTTCATCGTTTTGCTTATCAAACCTGCTGTATTGATCACGTGAGTTGAAACGGTTGCTGGTGGCAATACCGGCTTCTCGCCAGTCGTGACCATTCCATACATAGCGGATGTTGCGGTCGTTGATAACCCAGGGTTGGTGGTAGCTGCCACCTATAAGTACTGCTGCTCCGGGCATCCGCACCCAGCCATAGCTACTCCAGCGATAGATGCCATAGCCGCCTGTATGTCGATCGGTGCACAGTACCCAGCCATCACCCAGTGCCGTGGCCCTGCCGGGGGCACGTGCCCAGCCACGGCTGCCGGGCGAGCGAAACATGATGTCATAGCCCTGGTAACCACCTCTGAAAGTACCCAACTGCCACTGAAGTGATGTCCCATTGGTATAGCGATAACGGTTGTCGAAGCGGTCATCCGCGCTGGCTGTTAAAGCACTCAAGCCCAAGCTGAGTATCAGTATTGTCTGCAAGGTCCGGGCAAGCATTTTTGCCTCCTGTGCTGTTTTAGTTTTTATGCAGCTGCAGTGTCTCAATCTGAAGCTGAACCCGGCATGAAATGCCTTAAGGGGAGATGAATAGCCAATGTTTTGCAGGAGCAGGGAAAATGACAATTTTCTGGCACAGCGCTTGCTCAATCATTCAAGAATAATCAGAAGAATAGTTTGATTAAAGTATCACTGCAGCAGTATCTCGATGAACTTCATGAACAGATAAAGAAAAACAGGGATGGGGAAGTCGCCAGTTAAATTCCGGAACTCGCCAGGGTAGATCATGATGCTTCTGGCTTCAGCTTGCCCATCGCACCAAATATCTCTCGCTACATAACCACCCTGGAGTTGATGCTATCCAGTATGTCTTGCGCAAACTTTTTGGAATGCGTGCCGGGGCACACAAGCTCATACCGACTACACAACTGTTATCAGTGCTTTCATGAACAACAGGCAGGTAATTTCACACTCTCAGGGATAGTTACACGGACTGATCTGCATTTGGCAGGGAGGCAGCCCGTGTGTGAACCACTGTACAATCAAACGGTGTTGGTGGAGATACTCAGTGCCACAAACACGACCACCCATACCACAAAAAAAACGCCTGCCAGCAGCATGATGGTTATGCCAATGTCCTGTAAGAGGCTTGTTTTCCCTTGTTCATTTGCCACATTGATTACCTTGTTTGGCCAAGAAAATAAAATAGTACCTGCAACCAACTCGGGGGTCCAAGCATGGCAATGCTTATAAATCTAACCCCCAAGAGTTCACTAAAGATGCAAAAAATATGTAAATTTATATCGTTGCCAGCGTTTGCTTCAGGGGCGAGGCTTGTGCCACGCAGGGCGAAATCGTGGTACGTTTGAGGACGTCAGATGTCAGGAACAAACATCAACAACAAACAACTATTACATATAGGAGAAACCATGCAAAAGTTGATTCGATCTTGTCTGGTACTGGGCGCCATGTTGTTTACAACAGGTGGCTGGGCTGCCGATGCACCCATTTCCATGTATGCCACCAGCAACGCTTTCGAGGATGGTGGGATCATTCCGCTGAAGTTCACCTCCCATGGCGAGAGCATACAGCCGGATTTCATGATCCATGGTGCACCCGATACGGCTGTGAGTTTTGCGATCATCTTTCACGACATTGAAGTGGCATTGCGTGGCACGCCGGAAGACGTGCTGCACTGGATAGCCTGGAACATTCCTTCCGGTGATATCCCCGAAGGCAGGCTGCCTGAGGGTGGCGTGCATGGTGCCAATATTCGCGGCAGTAATGAGTACATCGGACCGGGCGCGAACAATCCCGGCAAGTACAACCATTATGTATTCGAGATCTATGCCCTGAGCGAGATGCTTGATTTGCCGGCCACAGCCTCCAGACCCCAGTTGCTGGAAGCGATGAGTGGCAAGATCGTGGCCAAGACAGCCTATGTGGGCAAGTTCAGCAGGGCACTGGTAAACGAGTAGACTGTCAGTTGCCCGATATCAACAGGGTGCCATACTACTGATGTCATGATGGAGCTCTCTTGTCAGAAAGGAGACTGTTCATGGCACGCACATTAATTGTTTACGCCTCCCGTGAAGGACAAACCGGAAAAATTGCCGGCACCATTGCCAGAGAACTTGAGAGCAGTGGTGCAGAGGTGTTTCTGCTTAATGCAGCAGACATCAAGTCCTTTGAAACATTCGGGATCAATGGGTTTGACAAGGTGGTACTGGGCGCATCGCTGCATGCCGGGTATATTGAAAAAGAACTTGTCAGGTTTATTGATGCTTGCAAGACAGCATTACAACAGAAGCCCTGCTGGTTTTTCCTCGTGCTGATGGCAGCTGCGACTCCTGATATCGCGAAACGCGAAAAAGATCTCCAGGCAGCTGAGTCCATGGTACGCAAACAGGTGCCAATGGCGTTGGGGCCCATCGAGATGATAGCAGGTGCGCTCATGTAGACACGCTACAACTGGTTCATCAAATGGACGATGAAGCGTATCAGTGCCAAACAGGGAGGAGCAACCGATACCTCAAGAGACCATGAATATACCGACTGGGAACAGGTAAAGGATTACGCCGAGAGGATAAGGCAGGGTACTGCAGGCTGACAGGGCTGTCAGTTGGTACCTGTACATTCACCATTGGCAGCACACTTGCCTGGCTGGATTATTGCAGCCAGGCAGAAGAATGCTGGGTCAGGAAAAATCCGGAAATGCGCTTCAGGCGGCAGAAGCAATCTTGAATCCTACATACACGCATACCCAGACAACAACGCAAAGTATGCCGTAAACAATAAAAGTGTTGATGATACCTTCTTTGATGTTGCTGGGAACCTGTTGAGTGGACATGGTTACTCTCCTGATTGTGTTGTCAGGTGCATCCTGCTCCCCGGTCTTGTCAGCGGCAAGCACAGATTCAGGACTACTTGATCCATGATAAATAGCGGATAATTCTGCATCCTCAGGAAGCCCAGATGTCCGGTACACCCCACAAGCGTCCCCGCTACCAGTTGCTCAAAACGCTGGCACATTCCCAGAAGGAAGCGGTTGCCTCTGCCGGCATGACGGCTACCTGCGACAACTTCATGACCGCCTTTGCCCTGCACCTGCAGGCCACCAGTGTT
>JAURLQ010000069.1 GCA_030831125.1 Gammaproteobacteria bacterium | reverse complement strand
TGATCTGACCGTTCTGGCAGTAACCGCACTGCGGTACCTGCTCGTCAATCCACGCCTGTTGCAGCGGATGCAGATTGCCATTTTGTGCCAGCCCCTCAAGGGTGGTGATTGCACCTGTGGCCGCGGCAGTTGGCAGCTGGCAGGAACGTACGGCAACCCCGTCGAGGATCACTGTACAGGCGCCGCATTGTCCAAGCCCGCATCCGAAGCGGGGTCCACGCAGGCCCAGATCATTGCGCAGTGTATATAGCAGCGGCGTTGCAGGATCGACATCTACCTCAACGACCGCATCATTGACGTTCAGTGAAACTATGCTCATGGGTTCCCCTCCGCAAGTCAGGTTTCTAAGCTACCGTAAAAGAAAGGGCTTTGGCTACTGTCACTACTGCCAAACCGGTCAGTCCACACTTTCTGACCCGCAGAAACCTGCGGGAATGAAGTAACGGAACTCTACTCTGACACCGGCTTGCTGCTGACCAGCTCAAGCCTGCCATCCACATGCACATCCTGCTGGGGAAAGGCGATGACAATGCCGGCTTCGTTGAAGAGATCATCAATCCGGAAGCGGATATCCGACTTTATCCTGCGCAGATCCTTTTCGCCAAAGGCATTGATCCAGAAATAAAGATCGAAGATCAGCGAACTGTCGCCAAAATCCTCGAAGATCACCAGTGGTTCAGGATTGTTGATGATATCCTGATGTTCCTTTGCTGCCTGATAGATCAGCGCCTCCACCTTCCTCACTGGTGAACCATAGGCCACACCAACCCTGACTATACCCCGCGCAAGCTTGTCGATCAGTGTCCAGTTCACCACCGTGTTTTCCAGCAACTGACTGTTGGGCACCAGCAGATGTACACCATCCACACGGCGTATTCGTGTGGAACGGGTGTTGATGGTTTCCACTGTTCCCTTCACATCCCCTATTTCCAGAAAATCCCCGATACGGATCGGACGCTCCCACATCAGTATCCATCCGGAAATGAAGTTGTTGATGATGTTCTGGGCACCAAAACCAACGCCTATGGCTACGGCACCGGAAATGAAGGCAAAGGCGGTCAGTGGAATCTGCAAGAGCGACAACAGGATCAGGAACAAGCCGAAATAGGCGGCAATAAAGTAAAGTCTTTGTGACAACAGGATCAGATCGCGATCCAATTCCAGCAGAGTCAGCCTTTTGAGCAACACCATGCCGAATTTCCTGACCAACCATATGCCCAGCAGTGCCACAAAAGGAACCAGCAGAATCTGGCCGAAGGTATATTCACGACCATAAACAGGGAAGGAATAATTGAGCAAATCGAGTATGTCGAGAAATTGTTCCATTGATCATCTGGCAGTTGAGGTGCGGAAAATGATTTTATGAAGCCCACAAGAACAAGTCATGTGATTTATTGATAAAAAACCTGCCCCTCACATGGCGTGAGCCCGCAATCCTGATCAGGTACTCAATATATTCCCGCATGTTGTGAAGGTTGAGTCGTCATATATCACACAGGTATAGTGCGCGCAGTTGCAACCAGTTTCACACATACATGACGTCTTTCCACAAAGCTACACCTGAAGACATTCCGCTGATTCGGGAACTCTGTTTACAGGTGTGGCCCCAAACCTACAGTTCCATGCTGCCTCCAGGGCAGGTCGACTACATGCTGGAGTTGATGTACAGCGAAAAGTCGCTGCAGGAGCAAATGGTATCCGGCGTCTGCTTTTTCATCGTGAGTGTAGACAAGGTGCCTGTGGGATTTGCCTCCTGGACAGAAATGGAAGCGCGCAAATTCAAGCTCGAAAAACTCTATGTGCTGCCGTCTCAGCAGGGCAAGGGAACCGGGCGTGCATTTATAGAGCATATCGCCAATGAAATTTTGCAAGCCGGTGGTACTGCCGTTTACCTGCAGGTGAAGAAAACCAATCCGGCCCGCTTTTTCTATGAAAAAACGGGCTACAGTATCAAGGAAGAAGTTGTATTGGATATCGGTAACGGATTTGTCATGGACGACTACATCATGGAACGCAAGCTGACGGAAAATTCATGAGCAAAAAAATTCATCTGTACCACCACGATGACTGTCTGCTGCATGAGCCCGGAGCGTATCACCCGGAAAATCCCGGCAGGCTAAGAGCTGTAACCAGCAAACTGCACGACTCAATGATGGGTCTGAACCTCGAATGGATTGAGGCTGAGGCAGGAAATAATGAACAGGTACTGCTTGCACACGATACAGCCATGTTGCATGAAGTACTTGCCACTGCCCCGGATGAGGGCCACGCATCACTGGATGGTGACACCATAATGTCTCCCCACTCCCTGGAAGCTGCCATGAAGGCTTTAGGAGCAGCCTGCGGCGGTGTCGATGCCCTGATGACAGACAGGATTGCCAATGTATTCTGTCTCACCCGCCCACCCGGTCATCATGCCACGCCTGATCATGCGATGGGTTTCTGCATATTCAATCACATGGCTGTGGCCGCCCTGTATGCACAACAACGCTTCGGGCTGGAGCGGATAGCAATTGTTGATTTTGATGTTCACCACGGCAACGGGACACAGGACATCATGCGCGGCAGATCAGGCCAGCTTTATATCTCATCCCACCAGAGCCCCCACTATCCGGGCACAGGCTCAGTAAAGGAGAATCTCGGGCACAACATATTCAATCTGCCGCTGCCGGCCGGTACCGGCCATGATGAATACACCAGTCTTTTCAATGCCCGCATAATGCCGGAACTGGAAGAATTCAAACCACAGCTTCTGTTGGTTTCTGCAGGCTTTGATGCACATCGGCTTGATCCACTGGGCGGTCTGGAATTCACCGAAGCCACCTATTTCTGGCTTGGCCAGACACTTGCGTCAGTTGCCAAAAAGCATGGCGGGGGTAAGCTGCTGTCAGTTCTGGAAGGTGGCTACAACCTGGATGTACTGGGTCAAAGTGTCGCAGCCTATCTGGAAGGCACACTGTCTGTCGTTTGAGTACGGTTCATGGCAGGTCAACACTCTAGGTCCATGCTGCAAGAATCAGGGTGTCACTGTTGCCTGAACCACTCCCGGCCCCTGAAATACCAATACTGAACTCACGGTACTTCAAATCCAGCCGCAGTTGGCCAAAATCATTGTTGCCCCAAACTACCTCATCCTCATCAAAGCGGTAATAGCCGGCGGTCAGTTTCACACTCCAGTTCTCCTCCAGCTGGTGGGTATAACTGGCAAATACATAATCGTCACCCGCGGTATAGGGCGCATCCTGCCCCGCCTGCCCCCAGAGCGTATGTTCCCAACCTACAGTTACAGCCCCCCTTATGAAGGCAAGATAGGCATCCACCTGATCGCTGTCATCATAGACACTTCCGGGATAGGCGTAGTAATAGAAACCTGCGTCAAATTCAAAGGATTCGCGCGCGAAATACCAACCGCTGTAGAAATCCAGCCCGGTACTGTTGCCATCACCAAAATCCACCTTGCCGGCCCAGGCACCTAGATAGGGACCCGTTTCAGCGCCAACATCAAGTCCGACAAAAGGGGATAGCTCGTTATCACTCTGGCTCAGGCCTCGCCAGATCTCGTTACTGGTAAGCCCTGCTGTAAGCCGGGTATCGGCCTGCACAGTCAATGGAAACAAACAAAATGGTATTGCCAGCCAGGCAGGAAGCGTCCTTGTCACAAAAGGTTTGTCCTTGTATTTACAAGATTCATCTCACAGGAAAGTCGAAATAGACATCAGGCCACGGTTCGTCTTTCAATGTGAAATGCCACCATTCTTCGTCTACACCGACAAAGCCGTGTCTGGTCATGACATTGCGCAACAGCATCCGGTTGGCGCGCTGCTGCAGCGTAACTTCGGTTGAGCCAGGCCACGACTTCAGATCAAAGAAATCGAACGGCGTACCCATGTCCAGCTCTAGTAGCGTGCTTCTGTCAATCAGCGTCAGATCAACCGTGCTGCCTCTGGAATGACTGGATTTTTCCACCAGATATCCTTCAGCAAATATCCTGCTTTTGTCCACATTGGGATAGAAGGCAGCCTTGGTGACCGTATCGTCTTCATTGTTGGACCACGCTATAAAGTGGTCAACCGCGCGCTGTGGCCGGTATCCGTCATATATCTTCAGTGCCAGATTGCCATAGAGAAGTTCCTGCTGGACCTTTCTGAGTGCCATCGCCGCATCGAGTGTCACAATGAGCCGCTCTGCCTCATAGCCAGGCACTCTGGCACCGGTAAAATTGTCTTCACTGCAGTACTTCAGATCCATCTGGATGTCGTGGATCACTTCACGCAGGTAGACAAAATTGTCGGGCACTTCTTCATTGTGATGTATGGCAGAAAAAGAAAGCATTTGTCCCTGTCTTACTCTCCAGCACGGGGAGGAAATTTCTCATATGCCGGCACACCCTCAGGAATATGGTGAAACGACTGTTTTTCGCAGGTCCAGATAACACGTTCCGGTTGTCCGAAAATTTCCGGATTATCGAGTGTACCTACTTTCACGATTTTCACACCAGTCAGACCGGGAGATTCTGTCAACAGATGGGTACCACAGGTGGCGCAGAATTTCCGTGTAACCGGATGCGGCAAATCGGGCCTTGTGTAGGCAGCCGGCTCTCCTTTGGAGAAAGAGAATCCATCAGCACCCAACCCCACGACCACGTTGGCACTCCCCCCCGAAATATACTGGCATTCACGGCAATGGCACTGCCCCCTGAAAAGTATCGGCTCAGCTGCTTCGTATCTGACTGCACCGCAATAACATCCACCCTTGATCATCTTCAGTCCTCTTTGTCCATTACACCGTTTTCATTAACGGTGATTTTACCTGTTTGCATGCCTTCAACACGGGTACCGCCAAGCCATTGTGCGGTCAGTTCAAAAAGCTGTGTTGCCACATTCCTTTCCCACATCACGTTATGCGAACCACAGGCAAACTCCACCAACACCTTGCTTTGTGTTCCCACGATTTCATGGAAAGCTCTAACACTGTCGGGAGACACCTGTTTGTCCTGCAATCCCGTTACTGTCAACACAGGCAAACGGGTTCGGGCAACCAGTTCAGCTGTCCAGCCATAGTTGGCCACACGTGGTGCCCGTCGCAAACCCGGTCCCCAGGTGCTGCCTACGAGGTCGGATGCCAGCATGTCGTCAAATATCACTGTTGCCACATCAGGATCATACTGATTGCTGCAACCCACCTGCCGGTCCCAGTTGGCGATGAAATCCTGTCGGGTCTGTTTACTCATCGCTGCACCTGCCAGGTTGATACCGGCCGCCGTTGCCGGCGCATCGGGATTGTAGGCCGGTGCCAGCAGTACCATGTTGGCCACCTTGTCTGCATGATTGGCTGCATAGCCTGCTGCCCGCGGCCCACCAAGTGACCAAGCCACCAGATGGACCTTGTCCACTCCCCTGCTCTGGCGGATGTAATCTACTACTGCATCAATATCCTGCCAGTCGGATTCCAGGCTCGTGGAAGCCTGGCCGAATGAGGGCTCACAGCTGACACCAAAGAGTTCAACCTGGTCTGCAGGAGACAGATTGCAGCGATCATTCAGTGCATAGGGTCTGGTGGAGCGACCATAGCCTGTCTGATCCATGGCAAAAGTGTCAAAGCCCTGCTCCGCCAGATATGCCATCCAGCTGTAACCTTCGGCAGGTACATCAAAGGCCACTTCCGCAGGCGTGCCGTTACCGTGAACAAAGAGCACCACCCTGTTTTCCAGTACAGCAGGCAAGCCTGCAGGCCCTATCCTTTCCCGGACATACAGTTGTGCTGTTTCTCCATTCATGGACGGCGCGATTGAACGGGTCGGGACAAAATGTTCAACTATGGTGGTCTGGGCATTGGCTGCAAGGGCCAGCCCCAGGCCAGCCAACAAGGTTCCTGCAATTCTCATTATTAACATATGCCCCCCATGATGTTGAATTTCAACAATTTGACCTGCCAATCAAGTCTTGTTTGATTGAAGGTTTGCAGTACAACCTTTCGCGACACGCCATAAACCCATCCATGGGGGCTCGGCTGCGGCCCGCAAGCGGGTCCAGCCACCCTTCAGGTGTCGTTCCACAATGCTGCAAGCTACGCTTGCAATGCGCATTGTTCCACCCCTGCCGCAGACGGTCGCTCATTCTTGTACTGCAAACCTTTGTCAAGCTCAGTGTTCTTATCAGTCAATGACATTTGACCAAACCAGTAAAACTGTAAATTGATAATCTTTTCAAGCAGTTTGACTCCTGCGGTGCGGCAGAGAATAATCCCGGCTGTTCCGCCCGAATTACACCAGAAAAAGCTACGGAGCCCCACATGTCGCAGAATGATAAGCCAGTTTCAGAAACATCGCCCGAATCAATGTCCCTTGACCGTCGCAAGGCACTCAAAAGCGGGGTTGCCCTCAGCGCGATGGCTGCAGCAGGTGGTATGCCCTTCTGGTCCCGCCTGGCACTTGGCGCAGAAGAGGAACTTGTGCCATTCAGCGACATGCCCGAAGGTTTCGTTGCACCCCCGGTGCAACCAGGTGCCATTCACTATCTGGATACACGTGGTATCAACACTTTCTATACCCCCAATGATGATTTTTACATCATCCAGCACTACAACCAGCCGGAAATTTCCGAAGCGGCTTTCCGTCTGCGCGTCACAGGGCTGGTCAACCGGGAAATCACCCTCACCATGGCCGATATCAAGGCCCGTCCCAAAATGGAAATTGATGCCGGCTTTGAATGTGGCGGCAACAGCGAACGCCTCTATCAGGGGCTTATAGGCAATGCACGCTGGGGAGGATGCTCACTGCGTGATCTGCTGATGGAAGCCGGTGTACAGC
Organism: Gammaproteobacteria bacterium; assembly: GCA_030831125.1. Lineage (GTDB taxonomy): Bacteria > Pseudomonadota > Gammaproteobacteria > Pseudomonadales > Pseudohongiellaceae > CAILUG01. The sequence goes on along the minus strand of JAURLQ010000069.1, from coordinate 17,232 downwards.
CTGAAGGTATAGAAGTGGTTTTCTACGGTAACGACATGGGTACGGAAAAGATCCGCGATATCGATGTTGAACAGTCTTTCGGCCGCAGCATGCATATCAGCGATGCCATGGGAGCCGATGTCATGCTGGCCTATGAAATGAATGGTGAGCCCCTGCCGCTGTACCATGGTGCCCCGCTGCGTCTGGTTGTGCCCGGCTGGTATGGTGTGGCCAACGTGAAATGGCTGGGCCAGATTCATGTACAGGATCGTCGTTACATGGGCCGATTCATGGGCCGCGACTACGTCACTCTCAGCCGCCGCGAAATTGGTGGAGAAATGCGCTGGGAAGAACGTTCCGTTACCAAAATCAGGCTCAAGTCATCCATCGTGCGGGTAACCCGCAATGGCAACAATCACACCATCATGGGTTTTGTTCTCAACGATGGCACTCCGCTGAGAGCCGTGGAAGTAAGCATAGACGGTGGCCCCTGGCAGGCTGCAGAAATCGACCCCCAGTCAACCCGTTACTCATGGAAACTCTTTACCTGGAACTGGGCCAATGCCTCACCGGGAGAACACACGCTTGTTTCCAGGGTTATTGATGTCAATGGACAGGTGCAGGCAACGCCGGATGAAATGCCGGAAAAACCGACACGCTGGGAAAATTATGCCCAGTTTCCGCGCACCATAGTCATTGCCTGACAATTGCTCTGAAGCACTTCTGAACAAGTTAATGAGGCCGATCTATCAGGTCGGCCTCATGATTCCCCATCAAGCATCCTGTAATTTCCGGCTTCTGTAAATTCAGATAGTGGTCTGGTTTGAATTTGGGAGAGCACAAGGAGTAGGCGGTATCGTCTCTTTGATTCTTCGACACGCCGTAAACCCGTCCCTGGGGGCTCGACTGCGGCATCCATGCCGCAGACGGTCGAAGACCCAAAGAGACGATACCGCTTGCCCAGTCATGCTGAAATTTCAAACCAGACCACTATCTGAATTTACCTGTCCTTAATCTTATATATGGAAAACCATATATAATGAGAAAAAATTACAGAGTCTTCATGAATACACCAGTCTGGTTTTTCAAATTGCTGGCAGATGAAACCCGTCTGTCCATTCTCATGCTGCTTGCCAGGTACGAAGAGCTGTGTGTGTGCGAGCTGGTTGAAACACTCCATCTGTCACAACCGAAGATTTCCCGTCATCTGGCGCTGTTGAAACAAAGTGGTCTTGTGAGCGACAGTCGTCAGGGGCACTGGGTATATTACGGACTGAGTGCAACCACCCCCCAGTGGTGCAGGGAAATACTGGAAACCAGTATGCATAACAGTCACCTGCCGGGAATTGCGCGCATTCCAATCAACAGCAGAACAAGATGTCCACAATGAAACTGCTTTTTATCTGCACTCACAATCGTTGTCGCAGCATTCTTGGCGAGGCCATTGCCAATTTTGAAGGCAAAGGACTGATTACTGCCAAAAGTGCCGGCAGCCAGCCTTCGGGTCAGGTTCATCCCCTCACCCTGCACTATCTCGAACTGCATGGCTTCAGTACCGATGGGCTGCGCAGCAAGTCCTGGGATGAACTTGAGGATTTCAATCCTGATTATGCGATCACCGTTTGCGACAGTGCTGCACGGGAAGCCTGTCCGCTGTGGATGGGCAAGGCCAAAAAAATCCATTGGGGCCTGGCAGATCCCAGCAGATTGGCTGGCGAAGAAACAAAAATAGTTGACGAGGCGTTCAGCCGTATCATCAGAACCCTCGCCGCCCGCATCGGCAAGATTTCTGCCATGCTCGAAATGGGCATTGCGACAGACAGTGAAGAAATGCAAACACAGCTCAAGCGACTCGCCAACTATTTTCCACAGGATTAAATTGATGGGTATTTTCGAACGCTACCTAAGCTTATGGGTAGCACTGGCCATTACTGCCGGTGTTGTATTAGGTATTTATCTGCCGGGGATTTTTACTGCAATTGCTTCAATGGAAGTGGCAAGGGTCAATCTGCCTGTCGCGGTACTGATCTGGGTCATGATCTACCCGATGATGGTGCAGATAGATTTCAGCGCGGTCAAAGCCGTCAGGCACAAACCCCAGGGTCTGCTGCTGACCTGTGTGATCAACTGGCTGATCAAGCCTTTCACAATGGCATTGCTGGGTTGGCTGTTTTTCAGGGTACTTTTTGCAGATCTGGTGAATCCTCAAACCGCTTCTGAATACATCGCCGGCATGATCCTGTTGGGAGTGGCACCCTGCACTGCCATGGTGTTTGTCTGGAGCCAGCTCACCAATGGCGACCCCAACTACACACTGGTACAGGTATCGGTAAACGACCTGATCATGATCGGTGCCTTTGCACCAATCGCGGCCTTCCTGTTGGGTGTCAGCGATATTGCCGTGCCCTGGGAAACCCTGATGCTTTCCGTAGTGCTGTATGTGGTCTTGCCGCTGGTAGCAGGTGTACTTACCCGCAAACTGCTTGATGCAGAACATCATCATGAAAGGCTGGGCAATCTGATCGCCACCCTCAAGCCCTGGTCTGTAACCGGGCTGCTTGCAACAGTTGTACTGCTCTTTGCCTTTCAGGCCAACACCATTATCAGCCAGCCACTGGCCATTGTGCTGATTGCAATTCCGCTACTGATACAGACCTATCTGATTTTCTTTCTTGGCTGTGCTGGCTCGCGAATGCTCGTATTGCCGAAGGCGATTGCAGCACCAGCCTGCATGATAGGCACATCAAATTTTTTCGAGCTGGCGGTGGCTGTGGCTATCTCCTTGTTCGGTCTTGAATCAGGTGCTGCCCTTGCCACAGTTGTTGGCGTGTTGGTTGAAGTGCCGGTAATGCTGAGCCTGGTATGGCTGATCAACAATACGGGCATGCTAGGCAAGTCCTGAAATCTGATTATGCAAAGCAGTTTGATTCGGGAATACGGGCGCACTGATGTGCACCCCTATGATTCTTTACAGTTTCAATGAGAGCGGATGCATCCAATGGGCGCGCAAGCACGCCCCTACCGCAAAGATTGACCAGACATGAATATTGATCTGTGGGCGTAGGGGTCGGCTTGCCGACCCGTAAGAAATAATCAAATCAGATTGCTGACAGGCACCACAGTGTCTACATCAGCATCATAGTCCACACCTGGTAACTCGAAACCGAAAAGCTGCAGGAATCCGGTTTTGTACCCGACAAAATCTGAAAGCTCGCTTATGGTTTCCGTTTCAATCACCTGCCAGCGTTTTGCAACTTCTGCCTGGATGGCTGGTTCCAGTTCCTTGTAGTCAACCCGCCAGCGTCCTTCATCATCCAGTCGTGGTTTATCACCATACAGGCTTTCCCGGAACAGCAGGTCAATCTGCTCAATGCAGCCTTCGTGGGTGCCTGCATCCTTCATCACCCTGAACAGCAGGGACAGATAAAGCGGCATCACCGGAATTGCGGAACTTGCCTGGGTAACCACCGCCTTGAGCACAGCAACGCGTGCCTCGCCACCTGAGGCAGCCAGCTTCTTCTGCAGGACAGCTGCCTTTTCATCGAGATCCTTCTTGGCAGCACCGATAGTACCGTTCCAGTAAATATCCCAGGTCAGCTCAGCACCCAGATAGGTGTAGGCAGTAGTAATTGCACCGGGCGCCAGTACACCAGCGCTGTCCAGCGCTTCTATCCACATCTGCCAGTCTTCTCCACCCATCACGGCCACGGTATTGGCAATTTCTTCTTCACTGGCCGCTGCTACAGACATTTCCTGGATCACTTCCTTGTCGGTATTGATGCCGCGCAGGGTAATGTCCTTGCCAATGGGCTTGAGTGTTGAAGTATGCACTGTTCCCGTTACCGGATGTTGGCGTCTGGGAGAGGCCAAACTGTAGATCACCAGATCCACCTGCCCCAGATCTGCCTTGATGGTATCGATGACCTTCTGTTTGACTTCATCAGAAAACGCATCGCCATTGAGACTTTTGGCATACAAGCCGACAGCATCTGCTTGTTGGTGGAAAGCAGCAGAGTTGTACCAGCCTGCAGATCCAGGCTTGCCTTCGGTACCTTCCTTTTCAAAAAAAACGCCCAGTGTTGCTGCACCTGCACCAAAGGCCGCTGTAATTCTTGAAGCAAGACCATAGCCAGTGGATGCCCCGATGATCAGTACGTTCCTGGGACCTTCAATTGAACCATGTGATTTGACGTAGTCGATCTGCTGCTGCACGTTGGCAGCACAGCCGGCGGGATGAGTAGTAATGCACATGAAGCCGCGAACACGTGGTTTGACAATCATGGTCTGTTCTGTCCTGAAGTGTATTTCGGCACAATTCTAACATGGTGCATAACAATACGGGCGCGCAAGCACGCCCCTACACAAATTCGATATCTGCACCATTGCCCAGTGCCTGGCAGGGGTCGGCGCAAGTCGACCCGGTGATGGTCAAATATTCATACCATAATGATGCGGAGAGATGGGCGCACTGACGCGCACCCCTATACAAATTCGATATCTGCACCATTGCCCAATGCATGGTAGGGGTCGGCGCAAGTCGACCCGGTGATGGGCAGATTTTCAACCCCGTTTAAACCTGAACTTGCGAAAGCTAGTCGTTTCGCATGGCGCTTCGCTGTTTCCCGAATTCAGCTGCTGCAGCATAAAAGGCCTCGAAATTTCCGTTCGCCGCTTCAAACATCTCCATGAGTTGCGGCACCAGATTGTTGTATGTTGCTACAGTAGACAACTGCGCATTGTTGAGATCGCGACTGAACCAGTTGTCGTAGCCGCCATAACCTCCCCAGTTCTGCTTCAGGCTTTCATAACCATCACGAAGCATCTGTAAACGCTGTACTTTAGCCTCACGTTTGTCAGCCTCACTGATATCCCTGTCATAAATGACCTGCAGGTCTGCAACTGCAGCGCTGACAAGAGCAACAAAATCTTCCTGCCGCCGTATATCCACTGCGGCCTGTTCCATTACACGTGAGCGCTGCGCCTCATCTGTAACTGCATTTTCAAGCCAACGCTGCATACCAACGCGTTCTACAGTGCCTGCAAAACTTTCATTGAACACGGTATCACCCGGAATATAGACCACCTGATGGGCAAGCTCATGGAAAATCAGTGCGGCAAGCTGATGTGGCTCCCGGTTGATCACTGTATTGAGTACCGAATCGGAGAACCAACCCAGTGTGGAATAGGCTGCCACACCACCAACATAAACGTCGTAACCTGCGTCAGCCGTCTTGCGGGCAAATTCATTGGCTGCATTTTCACTGAAATAGCCGCGATAACTTACACAACCTGCAACCGGGTAACACCACGATTGCGGTTGCATGGAAAATTCCGGTGCTGCAAACACATTCCAGACCACATAGGGACGCTTGAGGTCTGCATAGGTTGAGTAATCCTTGCCAACCGGTAGTTGCAACTGCTCACGGGCAAACTGTCTTATATCGTCAACAACGGCAAGTTTTGCCTTTAGCGCCACATCGGTATTACTGTCCTGCAACAGCGCATCTACAGGCTGACGATGGGTAAGGATGTAAAATTGTCCCGAAGCTGCCTGTGTGTAATAACCCAGTGTTTCGCAACCACTGAGTGCCACAACAGCGGTAATGGCGGTGAGACAAAAAATGAGTGTGCTGCGCGCACGCATTATTCGCGTACTTTGATCTCGTACAGGTTGGACCACAGTTTGCCGGTAACAAAAAGCCGACCTTCTGCAGGATCCCAGGCAATACCATTGAGCACATCATCAACGGCACGCTGTTCGTTCAAGCCACTGAGATCAACAATCGCATTGATTTCACCCGTTTCCGGATTGATGCGCACGATGGAATCGGTGTACCACACATTGGCCCACACCTCGCCATTGATGTATTCAAGCTCGTTGAGCCTGTCCAAGGGCTGCCCATCAAGGGTTACAGGCACACTACCGGTTTCCCTGAGTGATTCCGGATCGAAAAAACGCAGTCGGGCAGTGCCGTCGCTGACTATCAGATGCTCACCATCATGGGTAATTCCCCAGCCCTCTCCTGAATAGAAAAAAGTCTTTTCCAGTTTGAATGTAGCCAGATCGTAGACAAAACCGAGATGCGACTGCCAGGTAAGCTGATACACCTTGCCATCCAGAATGGTAATGCCTTCACCAAAATAGCGGGCGCCCAGATTCTGCCTTTGCAGCACCTGTCCGCTTTCCAGCGCAACCCGGCGCAGCGAAGACTCTCCGTTGCGACCCGTACCTTCATAGAGCGCACCTTCGTGTATCACCAGCCCCTGCGTGAATGCCTGCGGATCGTGCGGAAAGGTGTTGATAACTTCCACTTCATACACAGGCACATCTGCGCAGGCAACCTGACTGCCAAGCAGGGCAATCCAAAGCAGAATATGGCGCAACCGGTTTGTCATGGCTCAGAGCAGTGAAACAAGAATTGCAATGAATGAGGCCAGCAACATTGTCATGCTGGGTATCATGGTCATCATGAAGCCTATGCCTCTTTGCGCCGGATCACCCAGATAGGCACGGTAGTAAACCGCACGGCCGATTATCCAGATTACGCCCAGCAGGGCTGAAATTTCATGTGCAGGCCAGCCAACAGCCTCACCGGTCCAGGCAAATACCAACAGCCCGGGAATAAATATGATGAGTTGCTCCAGGGTATTCATCTGAACCCGATAATGCCGTTCGAACATGGGGTGGCCACTGATGGCAGGCGCCTTCACCTGGTATTTGACCCTGGCCATGCCGGTTTTGGCGGCAAAAAAGATGTACTCGATCAGGGCAATAATAATGATCAGATAAACCAGTTCCATGCATCACCTCATCTGTATTTTGTGACTTTCATAACGCAACAGCCCGGTAAACCCGGGCTGTTGAGAAACTTTTTTGTACCCCACGACAGTCAGGGGTAACAGCTTACTGCGCTATCGATATATTGAAAGCGCCAGCTTCCCTTGCCGAGTTCATGGCAGTTACCAGCGTATTGGCAGATGAACTGGGTTCAGGGCGGATAATGACTGTTGCAGCCGGATTTTCTGCACGGTGGGAGGCCACGCGGGCACGAACAGCGCTTATATCAATACGTTCCTGATTGAAGAAAATCGCATTGCGATTGTCGATCTGGATAAGGATGTTCTGTGGGGTATCTGCATCAGGGGGAGGAGGATTGTTGTTGGGATCCTGTCCCTGCACATCAATGGCAGATTCCTTCAGAAAGCTGGCTGTTACCACGAAAAAAATCAGCAGGATGAATACAACGTCCAGCATTGGGGTGAGGTCGATGTTCGACTCATCCTTTTTGCGCTTCATTACTGAACTGGCAACAGTCTTCATACTTCAAACTCCACTCTGGGGAAATCCCGACTATTGGTTTTCTGCTGGTTTTTTGCTGTTTTTCTGTCACAGGGCTCATGACAGGAACCAGCCCCCAAATACCATAACCGGTTGTTTAATATAAATTTTTTAGCACTTCCGCTTGAATCAATGGCTGCAGAAACCCGGGTACCAGAATCTGAAACAGCTGAAGGGGGCTGAGTATATCAGCTTCACGCCTTTGCACAACCAGCCCCAGACCGGAAATTGCAAGGGGCAAGCGCAAGGAATCCGGACATAAAAAAGGGCGCTTTGCGGTACGCCCTTTGTTTTTCTGACACAAGCCCGGAATTCGCTTATTTGGACAGTGCCTTGAGGGTGAAACCCAACTGATCGACCAGTACTTTTGGTGCCTTGCCTGCACGGGCAGACACATTCAGGCCACTGTAGAGGGTCATCAGGATATCGGCAGCCATGTCAGCCTTCACTCCTTTGGCCAGGGTTCTCGATTTTTCCATTTCCTTCGTTCTGGCCAACAGGGCCTTGCGCAGGGTGTTCAGGGATTCCCTGAGCAGCTTCTGGATATCAGCATTCCACACAATGCTTTCGCATACGGTATTGACCAGCAGACAACCCAGAGTGCGCTGTTTGGCGGGCACCGAGATTACTGCCTTGTCGAAGAATGCAGCAATAGCCTTGTCTGCCTTGAGGTTCTTGTCACCCAGTGTGGACTCAATGATTGCACCCAACTGGTTGTTATAGCGGGCAACACAGGACTTGAAGAAAGTGTCCTTGTCACCAAAGGAGTTGTACAGCGTACCCCGGTTGATAACGGTGGCATCCAGCAGTTTCTGGACAGAACTTGCCTCAAAACCTTCTTTCCAGAACTGTTCCATTGCGTTCTGCAGTACTTCTTCATACTCGAATTCAACTGGTCTGGCCATATCGGATTGGTTAACCTCTTTGCGAATCTGTTGGATAGCGGTCAGGATCTGGAAGATTCTTTCCGTAATGATGATTTGTGCAGGGAATTCTAGTACATCACTCCTTCGCCCTCTATGCTCATCCCGTCAAATAAAGTGCATACACCCAATAACAGGAAAAATTCCCGGTATTTCCCGCCCATATTGGAACAAACTGTTGCTGTAAGATGAATATTCACTTGTTCAGGTGATTGCGGTTCGTTCAAATTGCCTACCATGGTTATAATCACGCCAAATTGCCACTTCCTGCCCAACATGCAGATTCAATCACCAACCATACCTTTGCGCGCATTTTTGCTGCTGATCTCCATGATCTGGGCACAAACTGTTGTGGCTCAGGCCGAGCTGGTCCCGGTGCAGGCACCAAGTCCCCTGACCTCGCAGGCCACCGTTGTCATGCGCGATGGTGTGGAAATCAGTGTCAGGATATTCAATCCACCGGTAAGCTCCAGCTATCCCACGCTCTATGTGGCCAGCCCCTACCCGCTGGCAGAAGAAGGCACTTTCCCCAATACCCCAACCACTTCGGATGTCGCATGGCTAGCCACTCTGGGCTACAACGTGGTCATAGCCAATGTCAGGGGGACCGGAGAATCGGGAGGAAATTTCGAATTCCTGGGACGGGAAAGCCAACAAGATCAGTACGAATTGATCGAATGGATCGCCGCACAACCCTGGTCCAATGGACAAGTGGCGGGTATGGGCGCTGCCTATGCCGGCACCATGCAATGGCTTATGGCAATACAGAACCCGCCGCATTTGAGCTGTATCGCACCCGTTAACGGCACGCTCGATCCCTACACAGACTGGGCCATGCGAGGAGGCACTCCGAACCGGCAGTTCCTGCAGTGGTATGAAGAAGAGATTCGCGACAGTCACGCCTTCCCGGCAAGCGGCCTGCCCCGCTACATTGATTTTGACATGCGCCTGCAGCAGCTCATGCATCCGACTATGGACAACTGGTGGCTGGAACGCGCGTCATTGACCAACATGGCCGATATACAGGTCCCGGTCATGATCTTCGGCTCGTGGCTAAGCGAACTCAAGAGTCTGGCTACCACATTGGGCAATCTCGACAAACTCCCTCCCGATACCCGCGTATATATCGGCAGTACAGATGCCCTGTTGCAGGACCGTGACTTTCTCAGCAGTGTATTGCTGCCCTATTACGGATGGTGTTTCAACAGCAGGGAACCGGCAGCACACCCGCAGTTACCCACGCTGCGCTACAAACTCGCAGATGTGGATGATGATCGTTCCAGCAACGACTGGCCCACGGGCCTTACCCGCTTTACCCCGCTCTATCCTGGTGCCAGTACCAATGGCAACGACACTGACTACCACCTTGAGCTGCGACAGCAGAACGGCAGTTCCAACAGCAGCTGGGGTGAAGGCGCCAGTGGAGACATGCTCACCTTTACCACTCCGCCGCTGGCAGAAGATCTCGAACTTACAGGCCCGCTCATGTTTGAGTTCTATGCCAGCAGTTCTGCAAACGATGTCATCTTCAATGTGGAGTTGTTTGAAGAGGAAACCCGGTTGCAAATAAGCGCATCCAATCCGGCCTTACCTACCTTCACAAACCCGACTGTTACACCCTCATTACTTACTGCTGCTGCAGACACACTGGTCAGCACCGGTACACTCAAGGCCTCAATGCGCACACTGGCAAACAATAGCGTTCGAAATTACCAGCCTGTTTATGCCTTCGGCAATCTGGCAAAACTCAACCCCGGTCGTACCTATCGCTTCGACCTGGCCCTGCAACCGGTAGCAAGAGTCATTCGCGCCGGCAACAGGCTGAAACTACGTATCAGCAGCAGTCGCGATGCAAGCACAAATCGTGCTGCTTCCAGCGAAGCAATTTTCCATAACGGTCAATTTACTTCCCGTTTATGGTTGCCGGTGCAGGCTCCTCCGGGTAATCAACCCATTGTATTTGCCCCGGAAACACCAACAACCAATACTTTGCAGTTCCCACCAATTCCCGTCATCCCTGACCAACCTTCCGGGGAACCTGATACCAGCAATCCGGCAGCCCGGCTGTTTGATAGCACCAACCCGGTCATTCTCATCCCCTGAGTCCCCTCCCTGGTCTCGATCAGGCCATATTTCTGACCATTCTGAATTTATAACTCAGCAAACTGGCCCATCCTGAAACTCTGTAAAAGGGGCAGCAGGCTTGATTATGGCTGCGTAATCGGATATCAACTTATTGCCAGGCCTTGCCCGGCCCGATGCATGACAACCAGAACAACAAGATGCACAGGATCCCAGGATGAATCTGCCCCGTCTGTTTTGCTTTTGTAGCTGTCTCTTGCTTGCCGCCTGTGGTGGCAACCAGCAAGAGGCACTCTCCGTCGCTCCTCCTGCTGAAGATTCACGCCCCAATATCCTGCTGATCGTGGCCGACGATCTTGGCTATGCCGATCTGGGTTATTACGGCAGTGAGATTCCAACGCCCAATCTGGATGCCCTGGCCGCGAGCGGTATGCTGTTGACCAACTTCCATACCGGACTCACCTGCTCGCCGACCCGCTCCATGCTGTTCTCGGGTACCGACAGTCATCTGGCCGGACTCGGCGTGATGAGCAATCCACGTCAGAACCAGCGGGGACAACCGGGTTATGAGACATATCTGAACTTCCGGGTGGCTTCGCTGGCCGACCTGATGACTGACGCCGGTTACAACACCTATATGGCAGGCAAATGGCATCTGGGTCTGGAAGTGGAAACGAGTCCTGCCGCCCGCGGCATGAAACGCTCCTTCACCATGCTCGAAGGCGGCGCCGCCCATCTCGGCGGCATGTCCTTCGGTGGCCCGGCCCCGCTGGCACGTTATCGGGAAGACTTCACTGAAATCACGGTTGGCGATGACTTCTACTCTACACGCGACTATACCCGCCGCATGATCGAGTTCATTGAAACTGATCGTGAGGAAGAAAAACCTTTCTTTGCCTATCTGGCCTATACCGCCCCTCACTGGCCCCTGCAGGCACCGGACGAATCCATTGACCGCTTTGCCGGCGTCTATGATGAAGGCTATGAAGTGCTTTACCAGAACCGCTTTGAACGCATGACCGCCCTGGGTATTCTGCCTGAGGGAGCCGAGCCGCTGGTGGTGGACAGCTTTACCCGCCCATGGGACTCCCTCAATGACGAAGAAAAGCGCCGTGAAGCTCGCAAGATGGAAATCTATGCCGCGATGGTCAGCGATCTCGACATTTACGTAGGCGAGCTGATTGACTACCTCAAGTCGATCAACGAATTCGACAACACCTTCATCATGTTCATGGCCGACAATGGGGCTGAGTTCCTGACCCGGGAAGAAGGCAGTGTGGGTTTTGCGCAGTGGGCACAGAACTGCTGCGACAACAGCTATGAAAACATGGGGCGCATCGGTTCCTACATCAGCTATGGCCGCAACTGGGCCACCGCCAGTGCGGCCCCGTTCCGGCGCCACAAGGGTACTGTTTTCGAGGGTGGCATCCATGTCCCTGCTTTTGTGCACTATCCCGCGCTGGGAGAAGCCGGCACCCGTCGTGACGGTTTCACCACGGTCATGGATCTGCTGCCAACCTTCCTGGCGCTGGCGGGAACCGAACACCCCGGCGTGCGTTATCGCGGCCTGGATGTACTGCCGGTCAAAGGGACCTCACTGCTACCCCTGCTCAGCGGGCAAGCCAGCGAGGTGCATGAAGACACGGAAATGTTCGGCTGGGAACTGTATGGCCACCGCAGCATCCGCCAGGGTAACTGGAAAATTGTCTGGGATGCCGCAGCGCGCCCGAATGCCCGCTGGCAACTGTTCAATGTGGTGGAAGATCCTTCTGAACAACACGATCTGTCTGCAGAATACCCCGAAACATTGTCGATACTTACAGCGCTGTGGGACCAATACGAACAGGAAAACGGCGTTATTTACTGAAAGCCTTCAGTGCGATAGTCCCGCAATAAACAAGTAGACCAGATGCCTCAGCCCCGGGCATCCTTCCCTGATTTTGAGTGGTAATATCAGTTCACACTGATATCTGCCGTTTCTGTTTGTTGATGAGCATATCTGCACAAAATTCACCTTTCCTTGTGCCCTTCATTGAGCTGCACAATTTCGTTGCTGTGGAAATTCAATGAGCGCTATTGCCGGGGTTTTCTACTTCGATGGCGCAGGACCAGCAATGGAGCAGGTCAAAAGGATGACCACCCATATGCAGGCTCGTGGGCCAGACGGCATAAGCCACTGGTCCGGGCCCGGCATTGCATTGGGTTACTGTCAGCTTTGCACCACACCTGAATCCCTGCACGAAAAACAGCCCCTGATGAATGAAAGCGGCACTGCCGTACTGGTTTTTGCCGGCAGGGTTGATAACCGGCAAGACTTGCGTAGTGAACTGCTTTCACACGGCAGCATACTGCGTGACGACACCGATGCCGAGCTTGTACTCAAAGCCTGGGAAGTCTGGCAGGAAGACAGCCCTGACAGAATAATTGGAGACTTTGTATATTTTATCTGGGATTTACAGGCTCGCAGGCTCTTCGGAGCTCGGGATGTTGCCGGCAACAGAGCGCTTTACTACACCAGTGGAAACGGCTGGTTTGCTTTTGCATCAGAAACAAGGGCATTGATTGCCAGTGGCCTTGTGGCACCGGCTTTTAACGAATTCAGTATTCTTGACTATATATCTGTTGAGAATGATCGTATTGATCAATTTGCATCCATATACCGCGATATATGCAAGCTGCCACTGGGACATGCAATCTGCATGGAAAAGGGCAGATTGACCGTTACCAGATACTGGCATCCAGAAAAACTCAGTCCGCTGGTTTTTTCATCCCAATCTGAATGTGAGAAGTCCTTCAGGGAGATACTTTTTGAAGCAACAAGGTGCAGGTTGAGATCAACAAGTAATGTAGGCGCCTGCCTCAGTGGAGGCATGGATTCCAGCTCTGTTGCAGGTCTTGCCTGCAAAATATACAGCAACAATGGATCTGAATATTTGCATGCCTATTCGCTGGTCCAGGCTGACCGCTCCAAATGTGCAGACTGGCCCTATATCCGTAGAATGCAGAAAACACCAAATTTGATCTCCAATATAATTTCTTCAGATTTTTCCGATCAGCAATGTCAAATGTTGCTTGATGAGCTTCCAGCGATGGCAACGCCCTATGAATTATCTGACAGACTCACAGACAGGCTTATTGCAGAACAAGCAAGTTCAGATGGATGCAGGGTACTTCTGGATGGAATGGCGGGCGATATGTTATTCCTGACACCTGAGCACAGCCTTGAATACGTTTTCAGACACCACATGTACAGACATTTACCAGATGTCATTATTGCTCACTATCGCCATGGCATATCTGGGCTCTGGACAAACATTTTCAAAAAAACTCTGCGCTTCGCTCTCCCTGCACAAGTGATGAGTAAATACAGAAAGTCACTCGACAAACTTAGAATGCAAGATGCATTGAAGAAAAATGGGAAATTCCAGTACTTGCCACAAGCTCTGGCGCCTGCCTATATTGAACGGACCAATGCGCTGATTGAATACTGGGAAAAACTGAGAAGCAACAATCCTTTGATACCGGCTGAACAGCTTTGGTTACTGAGCCCTATGGTCAGTTTTGCATACGAGAGCAAAGAAGCAATGATGGGTAGAAAACATATTGAGCAAAGGGGCCCCTTTTCAGATCGTCGGGTTATGGAGTTCGCATTTAGGATGCCCATGGAAGCAAAACTGTCGCTCGGCTGGTTCAAACATACTCTCAGAGGAAGCATGTCAGGCATATTGCCTCCTGAAGTCAGGCAAAGACACGCTGTTGGAGGTCATCCCGGCTGGAAATTCATGGAAAGGCTTGCTGAATACTGCATCATCAATGCACCTGCAATCTGGCAAGGACCAATGAATAGCAAGACATACTCTCACTTGATCAATGCCGAAAGAGTAAGAGAAAATTTCGGGAATTTCTCCATAAACCATGACCCTGCCAACAAAATTGACATGTTGTCTCTTGCCGTGATTTTCTATTGGATGCATACTGACAAGAGCGCGTTGGACCCATAATTTTCTATCCAGCCCTGAGACGAGCCAGACTTTGGGAGGCAATTATATGAAGCAAGTTACAAGAATTTCAGATGAAATCATCACTGACATGGCCAATATTCCTGCTCTTTCTACCAATCAAGAAATCAATACAAAAAAGGCATACACGGCACCTGCCTTGAAATTGTTCGGAAAAGTATCAGAACTCACACAAGCAGGCAGTAGCGGTGGGAAAGAACAAGGCGCAACCATGGCAGATATTAATTTTATGGTTTGACGAACTCGATTGCACAAGCACAAATTTAGCTTATACAGCTTCAGCTGCTATTGCTCCCCATGACTGCCTGTACTTTGCAGATTATCAATCTCGCCTTTACTTTCAAATCCAGACAAGAACTCAATCACATGGTCAACGCATTACCATGTTTTTATAATTCGTGAACATTTCCGGAACTGCACGGCTTCCGCCGTGAATACAATCAATCCGCCAGGAGAAATTCGTCCATCCATGAGTTATTCGCACGCTTCAAATCACAAAGCCATGGTCTTTGACGATTTTCGTAATTCAGTTTATGGACGTGCCCTGGCAAACATAGTTACACCAGACTCTGTCGTTCTCGATCTAGGCGCAGGTCTAGGTATCATGGGCTTGATGGCAGCCAATCTCGGCGCCAGAAAGGTCTATCTGGTTGAACCCCAGCCTCTGGTAAAACTCGACACTGATATTGCTGCTGCCAATGATCTGGGAGACAGGATAGAAGTGCTGCAAGGGCGTATAGAAGAAGTAAGCCTTCCAGAACAGGTTGATGTGATTGTTTCTGTGTTCACCGGCAACCTCCTGTACAGTGAAGATCTGTTGCCCTCCCTATTTTATGCCCGCGATCATTACCTTAAACCGGACGGCCATCTGATTCCCGACCGGGCTCAACTTTGGCTGGCACCATTTTCCTGTGAGGAAGTGTTCGAAAAGAACATAGGCATCTGGTCAAAACCTTCGCAGAATCTGGACTATTCAAATGCCAGGAAACTGGCCGCCAATGAAATACTCTGGTATCAGCAAAAAGATCTGCAAGGCACCATGTTGGGCAAGGGCAACCTGGCCAGCGAAATCAATTTGATGGAAGCAGTTGCTGCCGACTGTGACAGCCAGCTGTCACTGGAATCCAGCCTTGCTGGCAACTGTCACTGCCTGCTGGCCTGGATAAGCCTGCATCTGGGTGATGAATGGCTCAGTACAGCAATTGATCAACCGGCCCTGCACTGGAGCAATGCCCTGCTGCCGCTGGATCCTCCACTTGAATTGACTGCAGGCAGTACACTGGCGGTAAAACTGCAACGGCCCGCATTCGGTGACTGGCACTGGCAAGTGACTACAGGCAATCAGCACCGCGTACATTCAACCTTTCTTTCCAGGGCCAACAGCACCACTTTCTTTGCCAGGCAGTTGCCAGACCATACTGGTGTGCTCAATGAAAACGGCAAGACGTCGTTATTGGTACTGCAGATGATCCAGGAAGGTAAACCCAACAAAACCATTGCCGACTTGCTGATGGAACGCTTTCCTGCCCGGTTTCCACACGCACAAATTGCCTCACGTTTTGTGCAAAAGCTGGTGCTCAGCTTTACTGAAGACCAATGACAATACCCCAGGTAACAAGGCTTGCTCCTGTTCAACAGCAGGCAGCAATTGAAATTGCCCCCTTCCATTGCTGGTTGTTGCCCGACGGGAGTAACTGGACCGGGTTCTATCGCCAAGAACAAGGCTACCTGATCAGATTCCCTGCGCTTGCCGATTTCCTGGTTTCACCGGATGGAAATGAAATCCTCATGACACCGGTGGCAGGGGTTGGTGAAACCACACTCTCCCATCTGCTCCATAACCAGATTTTCCCGCTTGCCTGGAGTCATCAGGGCAAACAGGTTCTGCATGCCAGTGCTGTCATTATCAACGACAAGGCCATTGCCTTTTTGGGCCAGTCCGGCAGAGGGAAATCAACCCTGGCAACCAGCTTTGCCACATCAGGATGCCCCTTCCTTTCCGATGATTCACTGGTAGTCACTGAATCCGGTAACGGATTTATAGTTCCGCCGGGTCAGGCCACTATCCGATTGTGGCATGACTCACTCGACAACCTTGTCAGCGCCAGCACCCTGATGCATCCGCAACTGGACTACACAGACAAGGCCTGCATCATTGCCGACAGCCAGATCAGGCACCATGAAAAAGAAGCAAGGCTTGGTGCCTTGTTCTGCCTGGAAGATGATCGCAGCGAATCAATTACAATCCGGAAAATTCGAGGCCAGGACGCCATTCTTTACCTTGTGCGCAACAGCCTGGTGCTGGATGTGGAAGACACTGGCACACTGCGGAGAAACTTTGCACAAATCTCCACACTGGCTGAACGGATTCCGATCTTCAGGCTGGGTTTTCCCCATGATTATGCACAGCTTTCCCTGGTACGTAACCGCATTACAGAAACGGTAAACAAACTACCTTGAACTGATCAGACCGGATCCGGCAGCATCGAGCCGCTCATCGGTTTGCAGATTTCCGCAAGCGCAGGAAGGGAAAATATCTCCGCCCAGTTGCCGGGGTCTACCAACAGGCGCTGTCCTTTGGGAATAAAGTGAAAAAACACCAGATGGCAGAAATTTTCATCTTTGCTGCGAGAGATTCTGTTGCGGTAATGCCACTGGCTTGAACCTGAAAATACCAGCGCCTCCCTTTCCTGCAGGGTATGGTCCGTGAATATGCAGGCCGAATCATCCAGGATTTTCTGACTCCAGTGCTCAAAACTGCCTTCCCAGGGAGAGGGCCAGTCGATGATCTGGCTGAATGATATGGGCCAGGGTTCCGATTGTCTGATGCAGTAGTCCAGCGTCCATTTGGCCTGGGGTGCATCCATGTGAGGTTCACATACACCCAGAT
>JAURLQ010000068.1 GCA_030831125.1 Gammaproteobacteria bacterium | reverse complement strand
ACGAAGACGAAGATTTCATTGATGAAGAAGACGATTTCATCGATGAAGAAGATGAGGATTTCATTGATGAAGAGAATGAAGATCTCATAGATGTAGATGAAGTGAACTCCATTGATGAAGCAATGGAGGCTGGCGAAGAGCTTGATAAAAATGATTCTGATACAGGTGAGCTTGCTGATGAGACACTTCATGCTGAGACTCCTGATGATGAGGAATTGACGGAACTTGTCTCAACTTTCGACAGGCAAACTGTCGACAAATCAGAACTGCGTCGCTACCTCGCCTCGCTTGATGATGAAGAAGAAACACTCGAATCCCTTGAGGAAGAGTCACTGGCGGCACTTGATGAAGAGCCGGTGACACTGCTGCATGTTCCCGTCAGCAGAAAGATATTGCAGAACATCTTTCTCGGCCTGCTGAACCTGCTGCTCGTTGGCACGCTGGCGCTGCAGTATGTGGACCAGCATTATCTGCAACTGGCTGGCAGTGCCCGTTTTGCACCTTACATCCCGTGGGTCTGCCGTGTGCTTGACTGCCCACCGACTGAAGCCGAAGAAATAGCCAGTCTCTATTCCCAGGAATTCCTGATTCGCACCCATCCGGAAATTGACAACGCGTTGGAGCTGAGCTTCATTTTCCGCAACGATGCAGACCGGAATCTGCCTTTCCCGGGACTTGAACTCAGTCTGAGCAACAACAGCAATCAGGTAATTGCCAACCGCTTGATCACCCCGGATGAATATCTGCCAGCAGAACTGCAGCAGTTTGACAGCATGCCCGGAAAATCGAGCATCCAGGTAAAACTGGAGCTGGTTGATCCTTCAGAGGAAGCGGTCAACTACACCATGGCTTTTCGGGCGCTCTGACAGCTCATCCTGGATCGCAAACAATCCGGAAATTTGACCATCCCCGGGTCGGCAAGCCGACCCCTACGCCCACAGATCAGGTTAATTAGACCATCCCCTGCCCCCCCTAAATGGACTTGGCCCGGCCTTCCTTAGTACCATTACTCCTCTTTCCCATTCGTATCCAACAACCGGACTGCCCCGTGTTTTGCATCGGTCCCTATCAGCTTTCCTCCCGCACGCTGCTGGCGCCCATGGCCGGCATCAGCGACCTGCCGTTCCGCCGTTTGTGCCGTCGTTTCGGGGCAGCTGTGGCCGCAACGGAAATGATCAGCGCTACACTGCAGATGCAACGCCCACAGCAAAGCCGTATGCGAAGTGTGCACGAAGAAGAAAGCTCGCCACGTGTTGTCCAGATTGCCGGTGCTGACCCGGCCACCATGGCGGCGGCTGCACGTTTGAATGTGGAACACGGCGCACAAATCATCGATATCAACATGGGCTGTCCGGTCAAGAAAATCCTCAAACAGGCATCGGGCTCCGCCCTGCTCAGGGATGAACCCCTGGTCGAACGCATTCTCAAGACTGTTGTTGACGCAGTGGATGTCCCCGTAACCCTGAAAATCCGCACCGGCTGGAGTACAGAGCATCGCAATGGCACAACCATTGCCCGAATTGCGGAGGATGCCGGCATTGCAGCGCTTGCTGTGCATGGCCGTACACGCGCCTGCATGTTCAGGGGTGAAGCAGAATACGACACCATTGCACAAATCAAACAGCATATCTCGATACCGGTAATTGCCAACGGCGACATCACCACACCGCAACAGGCACACAAGGTTCTTCAACATACCGGAGCGGACGGCATCATGATTGGCCGTGGGGCCCAGGGCAAACCCTGGCTGTTCCTGCAGATCAATCATTTTCTGGAAACGGGTGAACTGTTGCCCGAGCCATCCACTGATCAAATCGTCAATCTGGTTCTGGAACATGCCAATGCCATCCATGCCCACTACGGCAAGAGTCACGGACTGGGCTTTGTGCGCAAACATGTGTGCTGGTATGTGGAGCATTACCCTCTCGGCCGGGAATTCAGACACCGTTTCAATAAGCTTGACAGTGCAGACGAGCAAAACAGGATGCTTGAAAGTAAATTGCAGACATGCCTGACAACCACGACAGCAATGGTGTGTGAAGCGGAGCAGGCAGCATGAGTAAAGCAAAAGTCCCGGTGTATAGCCCATCAGCTGAAAAGCCTGCAGCCCGCAGCCAGACCCTGCGCGCCTGTGTCACCGAAGTACTCACCGCGTATCTGTCCAATGTTGATGATGAATTCATCAATAACCTCTACGACACCGTACTGGCCGAAGTTGAACCACCTCTACTTGAGGCAGTCATGCAAAAGGCTCGCAGCAACCAGAGCAAGGCTGCTCACATGCTCGGCCTGAACAGGGGCACATTACGCAAGAAGCTGAAACAGTACGACATGCTCTGAACCCGGTTTTCAATCCAGATATCCAACAATCCAGGTAAACCATTCAATGACAGCCAATCCAGTCCCCGCCAATGCCGAACATGTGAAAATCACCAGGGCACTTTTGAGTGTTTCAGACAAAAAAGGCATTACGGAATTTGCTGCAGTATTACGTGGCATGGGCGTTGAGTTGCTGTCTACCGGAGGAACTTTCAGGCTGTTGAAGGATGCAGGTATTGCGGTAACTGAAATTTCCGACTTTACCGGTTTCCCTGAAATGATGGATGGCCGCGTAAAAACCCTGCACCCGAAAGTACACGGCGGCATACTTGCCCGGCGCGGCACAGACGACGAAGTCATGGATGCCCATGACATCCCCCCCATCGACATGGTGGTGGTAAACCTCTACCCCTTTTCGGCTACGGTAGCCAAACCCGACTGCACCTTGCCTCTTGCGATAGAGAATATTGATATCGGGGGGCCGACCATGCTGCGGGCTGCCGCCAAGAATCACAGCTGGGTAAGTGTTGTGGTCAATCCGGATCGTTACAGCAGGATTATCGAAGAAATGAAAAACAACGATGGCTGCATCAGTGCTGCCACGCGTTTTGATCTTGCTGTAAGCACCTTTGAACATACTGCCCGTTACGACGGCGCGATTGCCAACTATCTGGGCACGGTAAAAGGAGAAGCGCGTGTTGATTACCCGCGCACCTTCAACAATCAGTTCCTGTTGAAACAGAATCTGCGTTACGGCGAAAACCCGCACCAGAGTGCTGCATTCTACGTGGATGCCACCCACAACAATGCCTGTGTAGCCACTGCCGAACAGTTGCAGGGCAAGGAACTTTCTTTCAACAACATTGCCGACACCGATGCCGCACTTGAATGCGTGCGGAATTTCTCCACACCCGCCTGCGTTATCGTAAAGCATGCCAATCCCTGTGGCGGCGCAACAGGCTCAACACTGCTGGAAGCCTACAACAAGGCCTACCAGACTGATCCAACCTCGGCATTCGGCGGCATTATTGCGCTCAATGGCGAACTCGACGAAGCCACAGCCAGGGCCATTGTAGAAAGGCAGTTTGCCGAAGTGATTATTGCGCCTGCCGTTTCCAAAGGGGCAAAAGTCGCCATTGCCGCCAAACAGAATTTGCGCCTGCTGACCTGCGGCACCCTGAATGGCCCGACTGCCAGCGGACTTGACTACAAGAAGGTAGTGGGAGGCCTGCTGGTACAAACCCTGGACACCGGCAATATTGAAGCCGCCAATCTGCAGGTGGTCAGCAAACGTCAACCCACCGAACAGGAAATGCAGGATCTGCTGTTTGCATGGAAAGTGGTCAAGTATGTGAAATCAAATGCCATTGTGTACTGCAGGGATGGCCAGACCATCGGTATAGGTGCAGGACAGATGAGCCGGGTGTACAGTGCGAAAATTGCCGGCATCAAGGCAGCCGATGAAGGCCTGGTGGTGGAAGGTTCGGTCATGGCATCAGATGCCTTCTTCCCGTTCCGCGACGGCATAGATGCTGCCGCAGCAGCAGGTATCACAGCTGTGATACATCCGGGTGGTTCGATGCGTGATGAAGAAGTGATTGCAGCGGCGGATGAACACAACATTGCAATGCTGTTTACCTCAATGCGCCACTTCCGTCACTGAGGGTCAAGAATGACTCGACTGAACCATTATTCAGGAACATGAAATGAAAGTAATGATTATCGGCAGCGGCGGACGTGAGCATGCATTGGCCTGGAAGGCCGCCAGCTCTCCCCGTGTGGAACAGGTATATGTTGTCCCGGGCAATGCCGGCACCGCCACCGAACACAAGGTGCAGAACATTGTCCTCGATATCAGCGACTTTGCGGTGCTGGCCGATTTTGCCCGCAACAATGAAGTGGGCCTGACCATCATCGGCCCTGAAGCACCACTTGTCGCCGGAATTGTCGACTATTTCACCCAGGCAGGCCTGCCCTGCTTTGGTCCTTCCAGTGGCGCTGCACAACTGGAAGGTTCAAAAGCCTTTACGAAAGACTTTCTGGCCAGGCACAAGATCCCGACCGCGGCCTATGCCAACTTTACTGACGAAAGCGAAGCACTGGCCTACCTGCAAAAGCAGCAGATGCCGATAGTCATCAAGGCTGACGGACTTGCCGCTGGCAAGGGCGTGATCATTGCACAGACACTTGACGAAGCCGAAGCCACTGTAAAAGACATGCTGGCAGGCAACAGCTTCGGCTCCGCCGGTCACCGGGTAGTCATTGAAGAATTCATGCAGGGAGAGGAAGCAAGCTTCATTGCCATTGTTGATGGCACTACCGCCCTCCCCTTTGCGACTTCGCAGGATCACAAGGCTCGCGATGACGGCGACAAAGGGCCGAATACCGGCGGTATGGGCGCCTATTCGCCAGCACCGGTAGTGACACCCGAAGTGCACAAACGCGCGATGGAAGAAGTCATCATGCCCACTGTGCGCGGCATGGCCAGTGAGGGTAACACCTATGTCGGCTTCCTTTATGCCGGCCTGATGATTGCCCCTGACGGCACACCCAGAGTGGTTGAATTCAATTGTCGCTTTGGTGATCCGGAAGCCCAACCCATCATGATGCGTCTGAAAACAGATATGGTTGAATTGTGTGAGGCCGCCATTGCCGGCAAGCTTGATACGATGCAACTGGACTTTGATGAGCGTGCAGCCATTGGTGTGGTACTTGCTGCAGGCGGTTACCCGGACAGCTACAACAAGGGTGATGAAATTTCCGGACTGGATAGCCAGCAACCTGCAGGCAGCAAGATCTTTCATGCCGGTACCAGGTTGCAGGATGGCAAGATAGTGACCAATGGCGGCCGTGTGCTTTGCGCTACCGCGCTGGGCGGATCGGTTTCAGATGCCGTCAAATTGGCGTATGAGGTGGTTGGGAGCATCAGCTGGAACAACGTATACTACCGGCGTGACATAGGCTGGCGTGCAGTTGCACGGGAAAAGGTACATGAAGAAACAAAAATCTGCAGAACTGTTCCTGAATAGGCAGTCTTGCACAACATCCACAAATTAATTTATGAACAACGTTGACCGTTTCATCATCAATCTTGACCAGGCACTGCGTACGCTGGTGCCCGGCAGCACTGTAGCTTCACGCCCCAATCCGGCAGCTTCCACAGAACCGGTTGAACTGGATGCTGTCGATTCCAAACATGCCGCTGGTCTGATGCGCATCAACCACACCGGTGAAGTCTGCGCCCAGGCGCTTTATCAGGGGCAGGCTCTGACCGCCAAGCTCCCTGATGTGCGCGACAGCATGGAACAGGCCGCCATGGAGGAAGTGGATCACCTCAACTGGTGTGAATCCCGCCTTGAAGAACTGAACAGCCGCCCCAGTCTGCTTAACCCCTTGTGGTATGGCATGAGCTTCGGCATCGGCGCGCTAGCCGGTCTTGCTGGCGACAAATGGAGCCTTGGCTTTGTGGCCGAAACCGAAAAGCAGGTTTGCAGGCATCTTGATGACCACATGGCAAAACTGCCCGATGACGACACGCACAGCCGCAGCATTCTGCAACAGATGAAAATCGACGAAGGCAAACATGCCACTGCAGCGATTGAAGCTGGCGGCACCGAACTTCCACAACCTGTCAAACAGGCCATGAACCTTATGGCTGAGGTCATGAAAGCCACCGTTTACAGGATCTGACCCTTCAGTCAATTATTGAATCCTGCCTGAACAATTCTCCTTTTCCGGCATCAGAGCTGGACACTTGCATGCCGCCACCCTGGTTGGCTGCTTGGGATTTGCCCCGCCATCAGGCATGCATGGCCGCAGCCGGTAGCTCTTACAATACATAAGCGCTACGCTTGTCCGTCCCTGCAACCCGACGACGGACATCATTGTGTCAGGCATTGAAACCCATTATTCAGCAAGTAATCTGGAAACCAGAATCCTGGCTGCACTGAAAGCAGCAGGGCTGGACCCGGACAAACGCCAGGACCCGACTGTACTTGCTGCCCTTGATCATTTCCATACCGGCGGCTTTCGTACCTCTCGCCTGTTGCGAACGCTTGCAAGGATACAAGCCAATGAGCGCATTCTGGATATAGGTGCCGGACTGGCAGGTCCGGCCAGAATGCTGGCATCTTTGCCCGGTTGCGATGTGGAGTGTATTGATCTGTCAGCAGACTATTGCAAAGCAGCTGCATTATTGAACCGTCTTACCGGCCTTGAACATCATATAGGGATACACATTGGCAGTGCTCTGGACATCCCTTTCGATGCCAAATCATTTGATGTTGTCTGGATGCAGAACGTAGGCATGAATATCGCCAACAAACAGCAGCTGTACAAGGAAATTTACAGGGTCCTCAAACCCGGCGGCCGTTTCGCATTCCAGGAAATGCTGGCGGGTAAAACAGAATGCTCCCGCTACCCACTGCCATGGGCATCAGAACCTGGTGAAAATGCCCTCATCAGTGCTGGGCAGTTGGATAGCCTGCTCCTGGGATGTGGTTTTGAAAAAGTCCACTTCGCAGATGAAAGTGATGAACCGTTGCCGCCACCATCCACCGGCACACCCGAAGGCCAGGAACCGGCACCCTTGAGTCTTTCAGTGTATGTCGATGATCTGGCGCTCAAGGCCGACAATGCGACATACAGTCTCCAGCAAGGAGAGATTCGTCTTTACCGTGGTGTCTTTCGTGTAAACCCGGCTACTTGACTGTGAGGCTTGCGAAAGCATTTCATCGGCTATAGCCTGCTCATCAAACCAACTCCAGAGGCACTGATCTTCATGTCCACTTTTGAAAATGTTTCTGTCATCAAGGCCGCCAATGTCTATTTCGACGGCAAGGTAACCAGCCGCACTGTTCAATTCCCCGATGGTCGCAAGGTTACGCTGGGCATCATGCTGCCCGGAGATTACGAATTTGGCACCGACACGCGCGAAATCATGGAAATTCTGTCCGGCGAGCTTCAGGTACAGTTACCCGGGGAAGACTGGCGCAGCATTACTGGTGGTGAGTCTTTCATTGTGCCAGCCAATGTCCGCTTCAAACTCAGGGTTGCCAGCATCACCGACTATTGCTGTCACTATGGATAATCTGGCTGACCTGTGCCGGCAGTGAAGCTTCTGATATTTTGATGAATCTTGCACATGGTTTCCCGCCCATAGCAGCTGACTCGGCCCATACGCTGGTGCTGGGTTCCATGCCGGGCATTGTCTCTTTGCAGGCGCAACAGTACTACGCCCACCCCCGCAACCTGTTCTGGCCCTTCATGCAGCAGCTGTTGGGCATAAGTACAGATCTGCCATACATTCAGCGTTGTGCCCGTTTGCAGGCAAATGGTATTGCACTGTGGGATGTGCTCGGTAAATGCCAGCGGCAGGGCAGCCTCGATACAGCAATAGAAACGGGGTCCATGGAAGCCAACGACTTTGCAGGCTTCCTGCAGACGCATACAGCAATTACCCGTATCTGCTTCAATGGAGCAAAAGCAGAAGCAGTCTGGCACAAGCTTGTGGTGCCTGCACTTGATCCGGCAGCGGCAACCATCAAGACAATCCGGCTGCCCTCCACCAGCCCTGCCAATGCCTCTATTTCCATGGAACACAAACTGCAGCAATGGCGTATCCTGACCCATGAATGAACTGCAGCTATCAGAACCGGTGCTAAGACTCGGAATTTTTCTGGGTACTTTTTCTGTCTTCGTCGTACTGGAAGCCTGGTGGCCGCGCAGACAACTCAGTCTCACAAGGTTGCGGCGCTGGCAGAGCAATGTCGGCATATCGCTGCTCAACCAGCTGTTGGCACGCGCCTTCATACCAGTTTCTGCCGTGATACTGGCTGCTGACCTTGCTGAGACCGGCAATGGACTGCTGAACAGTGTCAGCCTGCCCGTGTGGCTGGACTTTGTGCTCGCCCTGTTGCTGCTGGATCTGACTATCTATTTCCAGCACGTTATATTCCACAAGGTGCCATGGCTCTGGCGTCTGCACCGCATGCATCACACAGATACGGATTTCGATACCACCACCGCCCTGCGCTTTCATCCCATCGAGATCCTGCTTTCTGCCTGCATCAAGCTGGGTGCAGTCTGGCTCCTCGGCGCATCCGCCATGGCAGTACTGGTTTTTGAAATATTGCTCAATGCAGCAGCCATGTTCAATCACAGCAATCTGTCGCTTCCTGTTTCGCTGGATCGGATGCTCAGGCTGTTCATAGTGACCCCCGATATGCACAGAGTGCACCACTCCGTTATCCGTTCGGAAACAGATTCAAATTACGGATTCAATTTCCCGTGGTGGGACCGGATATTCGGAACCTACAGGGCCCAGCCACAAGCCTCCCATGAATCCATGCAACTCGGGCAACCGGAATTTCGCGATGCCCGGGAAGCACTGCCTGACCGCCTGCTGACCCAGCCGTTCCGCTGAATTTTTCCTCCAAAAAAAAACGGGGCCCGAAGGCCCCGTTCAAAGACTGCATATTCCCGGATCAGAAGTTCACATTCAGCGTCAGGTTGTAGCGACGTCCGTAAACGTCGTACTGGTTACTGACGCCCTGATCACCTGTGCCACTGGCCACGATCGGCGGCGCCGTGTCGAGCAGGTTCAGCACGTTGAACCCGAGGTTCCAGGTTCCGCCGTTGTTCAGCTCTCCACCGTAGGTCAATGTGCCGTTCCACCAGGTGCTGGAAGCGACGTAGTTGTCATCCACCTCAACACCTTCGGTCCAGTTCCGGTTCATTTTCTCGCCAGAAATATGACGAGCCTGCAACTGCATGGACCAGGGCCCGATCGAGTAGGTGCCGGTAACGTTGCCGGTCAGGCTGGGCATGGTGTACTGGTCCATCAGGTTGCTGCGGATACCACGTGCTGAAATGTCTTCGCGGTTCAGCATCCTGCCGGCAAGCAAACGTACACTCAGGTTTTCCTGTTGGTTGTCGAAGAAATTGACTTCCGTCCGGTAGGCCACCTCGAAGTCCATGCCTTCTACCAGCGCCTGGTCCTGGTTGAAGAAGCGGCGGAACACACGGGAGATCACCCCGTCAGGTGAGCGTTCGATGTTCGCGCACTGCTCAGTGACCCCTGCAAAGCAGCGGTCCACCACGTCCTGCTGGGCAATCTGGGAAATGGCATCCTCGATGTCCACTTCATACCAGTCAGTGGAGATCGACAGGCCCTGCACGAAGCTGGGCTCGTAGACGAAGCCCAATACGGTGGTATCAGCAGTCTCAGGGCGCAGATTCGGGTTACCGGAAGCTACCACGGTAATGGCAGTACTCTCATCGTTGCGGAAACGGTCGAGGACGTTGCTACCGCCTCCCTGGGCATCGAAGCGTTCGGAGAAAGTGGCCTCACGCACGTCCTGGGACTTGGTTGCACGCAGCCGCAGACCTTCGATGATCTGCAGTTCCAGACCGGCCTTCCAGGCTTCAACCTTGCCGGAGTTGGAGTAGTCAGACTGACGGAAGGCCACAGAGCCGCCGAGGGTCTGGTTGCCGGACTGGCTTTCCCAGATCGGGGCCTGCAACTCGGTGAACCATTCCCATACGTCATACTGGCCGCTGATTTTCGGCACGGTAGAGAACTTGTGCAGGTTCGGGCTGCCTCCGCTGTATCCACCGGGGATGCCGCGGATACCGAGGTTCGGCGCATTGAGCGGCGGACCGAGGGCGTCCACTTCAGCCGGGGTGGCTTCGTCGGAGAAGCTGGAATCACGCCAGGTCAGACCGGCCGCCATGGACACGGGACCATAACCCCAGCCTTCGAACAGCTCACCGGTGGCCACAACCTCGGCAAAATCCTGCTCGACAATACCAATGGAGCGCTTGTCGGTGCCTACATAGTCGATCGCATCCTGGCCAGCATTACCGGCCCCGAAGACGTTGTAGGGCACGCAATCTTCAATCGCCCCGTCAAGACCGACCGGAGAAGCCAGCGGCAGCGGGTTCGGATCGTTGTCGGTGCGTGAATTGAGCTTGCCACTGGCGAGGCCGGCGGCATTGAGCTGGGCAACGGTCGGCCGGTACTGCGGCAGGTTCACCCGGCAAACGATGCTGCCGGTGGTCGGATCCACGACAGCATCCATGCCAAGGAACATGCGGTCTACCCGCATCATCTCGTAGGTATGGGTCAGGCGGGTGGTTTCACCGGATGAGAAACTGCCTGAGACATTCCAGGTATTGGGCAGGTCGTAGTTGAAACCGGCGGTATAGGTTTCGGTGCTGAACACCGAATGGTCACGCTTGGTGCTGCCCAGGTCTGGCACCCCAATGAAACCGCCCATCTTGTTCAGCACGAACTCGGTTTTCTTGTTGGCGATCATGACATCCTTGACATACTGCGGCAGAAAGGCGTTGTCCACGGCAATTCTGGGAGCCCAGATCGAAGTCATGGTGATGCCGTTGATATCCCCGCGATTGGTCACACCGGAAGTCTCGGAGCGACCTACCACTGCCTGCACATAGCCTGAGAAATTGTCGGTAAACTGGTACTGGCCGGCAAGGAACATGGAACGCCCATCCACCTGCTCGCCCTGGCCCGGACCTTCGAGTGCCTTGTAGGCCAGTTCGGCCTCGGGACCGCCGCTGGTGGTACGGGAGGTACCAGTGCCGCTCCTTGAAGTCAGGATACCGTCACGGAACGGGACCACCTGGGTACCTTCACGGTTGAATACCATGCCATCGAGCACAGTACCGGTGCCGGAGATGATGCCATAGGGATGCGTATCGGTGCGGGCCACATTGGGCACGGTCAAACGCTGGGGGGTACCAGGAGCAGCACCGGGTTTCCAGGCCGGGTTGGTCACGTGACCCCAGCGCTGGTACCAGTCGGAATCCAGATCAAGTGGGTCTCGCTGGATCTGGTCGATGTGCAACCCCTCCAGAGAGCCGATGATGTTCAGCCTGTCACCCACCTTGAAGCCACCAGCGATGCTGGCGTTGTAGCGGAAACCGTTACCGAACTCGGTGATACCGGTACCGGTACTCATTTTCAGACCCTCAAACTGGCGGTCGAGAATAAAGTTGGTCACCCCACCCAGGGCGTCGGCACCGTAGGCGGCGGAAGCACCGCCAGTCACTATATCCACACTGCGGACCAGTGCAGTCGGAAAGGTGTCCACGTTGACTGAACCACGCTTGTCGCCGGGTGCCATACGGGCACCATCCAGCAGCACCAGAGTACGGTTGGCACCGAGGTTACGCATGTTCAGGAAGCTGCCCACGGTGAAAGCCAGGGAGCCGCCGTTGCGTTGCGGAGTGATGGTATTGAAGAACTGTGGCAAGGCGTCGAGCTGCTCGGCAACTGTTCCACCTGGATCGAAAGCGTCCAGTTCAGCAGTAGATACCACAGTTACCGGTGTCGGTGCCGCCATACCATCGGTCATGCGGATACGCGATCCGGTGACGGTAACTTCTTCAACCTCATCCTGAGCGTAAACAGCAGTACCTGCGGACATTGCAGATGCAATGGCTGCCAGCGAAATTGCCAGTGCCTTCCTGCGCCCGAATGCTAGAACTTTCTTACTTTCTGTAAAGGTGCGGGTCATTTTCTCTCCCCCATTATTGTTGCAAAAATGGACATCTTCTTTTCAATACCGAAATCAGCAGGATGGCCAATACTATGATGGAATATTGACCCATGAGATTACGGCGACGGCTTACAACATTGACTCTCCAACAAACAAATATTTGGAAAATTCGGATAAAAACAGGAAGATAAAAGACAGAAGTCTGGAACCGACTTCTGCTCGACTCTCCCCAGGTCGAACATTTTTCGGATTTTGAAAACTACAATGGGCGCGGAAAATACTAGGGATTATTTTCCTCGTCTACTGATTTTTTTCACGATTAACATGGGAAGTATTCACACAAATCATGTATTTATGTTCTTTATATTTGTTTTCAACAAGTTGCAAAAAATGGGAAATATTCCGGCACATAATTGTGGGAATTTAGCCCAATTCACAGCAATAATTTTTCTGTATAAGTGAATTTTTAACTGAAGTATCCAGTTTGTTGCAGGTTCACGATCTGCAGATGATCAAACTTCTGACCTTCAGGACAGCAATAAAAAACGGGGCCCAAGGGCCCCGTTTTTTTACTGCATGGAACTGAATCAGAAGTTGATATTCAGACTCAGGTTATAGCGGCGTCCGTAAACGTCGTACTGGTT
>JAURLQ010000067.1 GCA_030831125.1 Gammaproteobacteria bacterium | reverse complement strand
TTTCGGCATCAATGGCAGCCTCCAGGGGCAAAATGCCGGGTGGTGCCACACCATCGATAGTGACAGTACGCACCTGATCCGGTTTGTATTTCAGATAGGCCAGTGCAACACGACTGCCATAGGAGCCACCCCAGAGATTGAGTCGGGAATAGCCCAGAAACTCCCGGATTGCATCCAGATCCTGCACGGCCAGGTCTGTTGTGTAGTAACGGGGGTCGGCATCAATACTGTCCAGGCATCTCTGCAGCAATTCATTCCGGATTGCGAGCAACAGTTCCGAGCTGGCATCTACAAGTGCTTCATCATCCTCGCCGAAATCACAGGCAAACGGACTCAATTTGCCTGTACCGCGCTGGTCTACCAGCAGGATGTCCCGGGAGCGTCTGATGCGCTCGAATACAGGCAGGAGCGGCACTGCATCTACTGTTGCTGCCTGTCCTGGCCCCCCGACAAGCACAACAAGCGGATCTGGTTCGGCAAGCGGGCGAACAGCCGGTACCACCATGACCTGTAATTGAAGCTGTTTGCCCTGCGGCAGTGCAGGATTTTCCGGCACCTCAAAAACCAGACACTGGCTGGCAGATACCAGAGATGCCATTACGGTTGTACTGTTGCGGGGACAGGGCATGAAAACATCAGCCAACTGTTGCTTGCGTTGTTGCAGGACGGCCCTGGCCATATCGGCGTCCCTGATGGTCTGGTCGCATCCTGCAATGCATACCATGCACAAAATCAGGGTATGACCCAATGCACTGAACCTCATTGCACCTGTTCCTGTTGCGGGGAAGACAATTCCCTGATGAATGCCACCAGCAATGCCATTTCTGTTTCCGTGAGTTCTGCGGGCAGCATGATATTTTCATAACCCTGCACTACTTTGAGGGCTGGTTCGAGCATGGACATACGCAGATACGCTTCATCAACCAACATGGATGTACCGTCGCTGAAAAGACGCTGTTCTCCCCAAGGCAGGACCCAGCCCGGACCAATTGTGGATTCTGCGGTATGGGTATGACAGGCAGTACATCCTTTGGCCTCGGCAAGTTGCGCGCCGCTCATGCTGCCTGCCTGCAAGGACAGGCTCGTGTCCTGTCCACATGCAAACAGCATGAATATGGACAACATCAAGACACCAAAGTCGAAATTCCGCTTCCTGTAATGCATTGACTGATCTGGCCTGCGGTGATGACCGGCTTGAAGGTCGATGGTAGTATTGCCACCCTTCAAAGCCTGCCGGGAAAGCCGCGCATGATAGCAGGCTGGCCCGATGAATGAAGCTTCGGGTTTTCGGACTCCCATATTTGTGTTCAAGCAGGAACAGCCTGTAATAATAAATTCAAGACAGGATCAACAACCCGATGGTAAGCCCCGGCGAAATTCTCTGGCAGCCCAGTGAAAACTGGATCCAGGCCTCCAATCTTCAGCAGTTCAGGAACTGGCTCAAGCAAAACAGGAATCTGGAATTCGAAAATTTCCAGTCCTTGCGCCAATGGTCAGTCGACCATCTGGATGATTTCTGGCAGGCCGTCTGGGATTATTTCGATATTGAGGCCAGCTCTCCTCCCTCTGCAGTGCTGGGTAAACGCACCATGCCGGGTGCTGACTGGTTTCCTGGTGCAAAACTCAATTATGCACAGCACATCCTGCGGCATGAAAAACCGGATACCACTGCTCTGCTCTACTGCAGTGAAACTTCCCCTCTGCAGAAACTGGACTTCAGTACACTGGCAACCAACGTCCGCAAGCTGGCAACGCGGTTACGTGAACTTGGCATAAAACCGGGAGATCGTGTGGCGGCGTACATGACCAACATTCCCGAGGCAGTTACAGCATTGCTCGCAACCAGCAGCATCGGGGCAATCTGGTCATCCTGTTCACCGGACTTCGGCACCCACAGCGTACTCGACCGTTTGTCGCAGATTGAACCAAAAGTACTGTTCTGTGTTGACGGTTACCAGTACAAAGGCAAACCCTTCAACCGCAAGGAAGAAGTACGCAACATCATCAACGCATTGCCCAGTGTCGAAAAAGTCATCTACTTCCCCTATCTGGACAAGACCGACAGGGAACTGCCTGTAGCACATGCCCAATTATGGGATGACCTGTTGAGCGGCCCTGATATCCCGAAAGAAGATTTCGAATTTGCACAGGTTCCCTTCAGTCATCCCCTGTGGATACTGTTTTCTTCCGGCACCACCGGATTGCCAAAGGCCATAGTGCACGGACATGGCGGCATCATTCTGGAGCACCACAAACTCAGTGCGCTGCACTATGACCTCAAGCCTGATGACAGGATGTTCTTCTTTACCACCACAGGCTGGATGATGTGGAATTTTGTGGTTTCTTCCATGCTTGTGCAGGCACGTCCGATACTCTATGACGGCAATCCCACCTGGCCGGAGCCGGATGCACTGTGGAAGATGACTGATGAAGCCGGGGCCCGTCTGTTTGGTGCCAGCCCTACCCTGCAGCAGATGCAGGAGAATGCCGGCATAGTCCCCAAGGAAAAATACAGCTTCGACAAGCTGGGCGCCATCATGCTGGCAGGTTCGCCTGTTTCGGCTGAATGCACTGCCTGGTTCTACAACAATGTGAAGTCTGATCTATATGTGTCACCCGGCAGTGGTGGCACTGATATCTGCAGTGGCTTCTGCGGACCGATGCCGGGCATGCCGGTAAAGGCAGGCATCATCCAGATGCCTCACCTGGGCGTCGACCTGCAGGCCTTTGACACCGCAGGCAAGTCGATCAGAAACGAGGTGGGAGAGTTTGTCGTGACCCAACCCATGCCTTCCATGCCACTTTATTTCTGGAATGACCCCGGTAACGAGCGCTATACGGAAACATATTTCAGTGATTATCCCGGCATCTGGCGTCAGGGTGACTACTTCATGATCAATGACGAAGACGGCTGTTTTGTGCTTGGCCGTTCCGATGCCACCCTCAACCGTTTTGGCATCCGTATAGGTACTGCAGAAATTTACCGGAGCGTGGATGGTATTGACGAGGTTGCCGATTCAATCATCATCAATCTTGACCTGCCCGGCGGCAATTTCTACATGCCACTGTTCGTCAAACTCAATGAGGGAGCAACATTGACTGATGAGCTGAAGAAGAAGATCAACGCAAAACTGCGCAGTGATTACAGCCCCCGGCATATTCCGGACGAGATTTACCAGGTAGAGGAAATCCCCTACACCCTGACCGGCAAAAAAATGGAAGTGCCGGTAAGAAAGATACTCATGGGTGTGGAAGTGGAAAAAGCTGCCAACCGCGATGCCATGTCGAATCCGGCCTCGCTCGACTGGTTTGTGAATTTCAGGGATACCCAGCAGGTTTATAAACCGGGTTGATTAGCGGATTTTTGATAGCTAAGCACATGTGTGAGGCAACTGTCAGCAATCGTTACTTCGACACGCCGTAAACCCATCCATGGGGGCTCGACTGCGGCTCCCTGCCGCAGACGGTCTCAGTCCCGATTGCTGGCAGTTGCCGGTCAAGTACAGTGATCATTCTGGTATAAGTGTTTTTTCAGTCAACTATCCAGTCAAGGCACTGGCCAGTATTGGCAGACTCTTGTCCATCCGGTAGTCGATTGATGAGTGGTTATCGGGAAACTCTTCATACTGGTGCGGGATTTGCTGCGCATCAAGCAGGCGATGCATGCGTCTCGCCCCATAAAGCAGGTTGTACTGGTCGTCATGGCCACAATCAATGAACAGCGCCTTGAGCTTTTTGAGCCCCTGTCCATTCTCGGCAGCCATCACAAGCGGATCCCAACGCAGAAAATTGTGCCAGCGCTCGGGGATCAGCTCACAGGTATGTATATCTACCGGCAAGCGCAGGCCCATGAAACATGAAGGGTCGGGATCATAACTGGCACACATGGCCAACATCAGCAGCATTTCAAAATCAGTGCCCGAGTGCTTTTCCCTGCTTTCGAAAGTCCTGAACCAGGCTTCAATGTCGTTACCGGATTTTGCCAGTGCGCGCAGGAATTTCGGGAACTCACCCAGGAACAGCAACTCGAAACCCATGTCCCCTGAATGACACGCGGCCGCAGACCAGAAATCCGGATAAAGCAGCGCATGAACCATTGCCCCGTAACCACCGGAGCTTTTGCCGAATATTCCCCTGTGGCCCGGTCCTCCGCAGGCGAATCTGCCTTCGACAAAAGGCACTATTTCATGACGAATGATGTCTGCCCACGGCCCCATGACAACACTGTTGATGTACTGGTTGCCGCCAAGGCGGGTGAAACAGTCAGGCAAGGCCACCACGGCCGGGGGCATCCCACCCGAACCGATCAGCCGATCAAGCCGTTCCGGCAGGTTCTCGCCGAAATTTTTCCAGTTGCTGTGAACCGGCCCCCCGGACAGGAAGCCGACAATATCTACCAGCAGCGGCAGATCTGAACCGTTGTGCCCGTGTGGGACATAGACATCGATACGCCGGCGTACAGGATCGCCCAGAAAATTGTCCTGCAGCAGCTTGCTGTCGAGCCACAGCACATGCACAGAACCTTCTGGATGGGAATGCTGCGTTCTCACGGTTTGAAGTTCATTTCAGTCCCGGCGCAGCAGATTGCCAAGACCTTCCCTGACACTTTTAGTTGTTTCATCAAGCTGTTCATTCACGTCGTCAGCAGCATCATCAAGCGTATCCTGTGCACGATCCAGTACCTGTTGCCCTGCTGCCTGCAGGTCTTCCTGCAGAAGATCTGCTGTCATGCTGAGCAGCGAATTGGCAGCAGTACGACTGAGCTGACTGATTACCGGCTGCATGATGGCCTCGGCTATTTCTGCCGGAGTGCCGCTGAGATTCTGCAGACGTATATCACCAAGACTGGCTTCGAAGGTATTGGGCAGCAGATGTGTCTGCATGGCTGCCTCAATGTCCTCGATCAGGATGGAACCGATCTGCAGCTGGATATTGCTGCTTTCGCTTTCACTTGCTGGTGCAGCACTTTCATCGCTGCTGAAACGTTCAGCTACAGTTTCGAGATTGCTGCCACCCTCGGTTGTTTCATAATGTACCCTTGGATTGCGGGCCACAATGGAGCTGATGGCTATCAGTTCACTGCTGATATTGGCCAGATCCAGGGCAACGCTCAGTTCATCAAAACCGATCATGCTCTCACCACTGAAACCGCGGGGATTCGCTACTGCAAAATTGGTGATGGTTGCACTGCCACCACGCAAATCGATACTGACACCACCGACAGTTACAGGAGAACCCACCGCATCCGTACCAGCTGTCTCTATAACCTGTTTGACCAATGCATCAAGATTGTTGATGACATAGAAAACGCCACCACCAATGAGCACCAGGCCCAGAACCAGCACACCCAATATTGCCTTTTTCATGACTTCTCTTTTTTTCCTGATATTGGCCGATTGTAGTACATGGGACTGAGACGAAGGAACCTGAATATTGGAAGCACTCCTGTAACCTTAACGTTTTCTACCTTGCCAGGACTGCAGCCAACTTACCAATCACAACGCACTCAGGTATGATCGGGCTAAAAAATCCGGACCTCGATATGCAGTTGTACCCTCCTTCGCATTACGATGATGCTGCCAACGGCTATACACTGATTCAGACTGTGCCACTTGCAAGTGCCATGGGAGCTGAAATCCGGGGCGTGGATATAGCCAATATTACCGATGAACAGTTTGTCCAGGTACGTGATGCACTGTTCAGATACAAGATGATCTATTTCCGGGACCAGCATCTGGAAATAGAACATCAGGAAGCCCTTACCCTGCGCTTTGGTGAATTCGGCACAGATGCCTATACCAAAGGCATGCCCGGACATCCGCATGTCCAGTGCCTGGTCAAGGAGGCTTCCACGGTAGTAGACCGGGTGTTCGGCGACGGTTGGCATACCGACTCCCCCTTTCTGGCCCGTCCACCATCCATAAGCCTGCTCTATGGCAAGGATATACCGCCATATGGAGGCGATACCTGGTGGTGCAATACAGTGCTGGCCTATGAATTCCTGAGCCCGCGCATGAAATCGCTGCTCGAAGGTCTCAAGGTACACATGTCGGCAAAACTGGCAATCCAGCGAACCGTTCGCAAGGACAACCAGGGCAAACCCATAGTGGGGGAAATGAAGCTTTCCATGGATGAGGAGAAAATGATTACCGGTAATTTCCACCCGCTTGTCAGAACCCATCCAGATACCGGCTTCAAAAGTCTGTTTGTGGACCAGATCTACAGTCAGGGCATAGAAGGACTTACGGAAGAGGAAGCCAGACCCTTGCTGGATTTCCTTGGCCGACATGTAACCAGTGAAGAATTCTGCTGCAGACTGCGATGGACACCCGGTACCCTGACCATCTGGGACAATCGCCAGACAGTTCACAAGGCATATAACGATTATGATGGTTACCGCAGGGAAATGTTCCGTACGATAGTCAACGGGGAAGTGCCGGTTTGATCACAGGACCGGCTGCAACCCAGAACGCGTCCCGGGTCCACCCGAATCCGGCTGACCATCCTTGATCCATCTTGCATCACGACGAAATTTTTTCTCCCGGCTTCTGTCTCTTGTTGTTCGCTCTGCTAGAATGTCCGCGCGTTGCACGTACAAAATCCAGGAAACTCCGATTTGACCAGCCCCGACAGGTCAACTGCCGATAGCAAAGCAGCACCCGATCTACTTAACGACCCGGTGGGTCCCGTTCTCTACCGTACCGCTGTGCCTACCACTATTGGCGCTGTTGCTGTCATTCTGTATTACCTTGCCGACACCTATTTTGTCAGCCAGCTTGGTACCAATGAGCTGGCTGCACTGGGTTTTACCTTTCCAGCCACCATTCTCATTACCTATTTCGGTGTGGGCCTGGGAATAGGAACTTCTGCACTTGTTGCCCGTGCAATTGGCAGCCGCGATACCGAGATGGCCAGGGCAATGACCTTTGCGAGCATGTTCATGGGGCTGCTTATCGGCGTTCTGTTCATGGCGCCTGCCCTGCTTTCCATAGATCTGGTCTTTCCCTTGCTGGGCGCTGCTCCCGAGCGTGTTGTTATCATCGAAAAATTCATGAGTATCTGGTACTGGGGTATGCCATTGCAGCTCATGCAGTTTGCCGGCACCGCCGTTATTCGTGCATCAGGTAATGCCAAACTGCATGGCAAGCTGATGATTTTCAGTGCAGTAATCAATGCAGTACTGGATCCCGTACTCATTTTCGGTCTTGGCCCGATCCCTGCCATGGGTATTGGCGGAGCTGCACTGGCTACTGTCATTGCGTGGATTTTTACCATTGTGGTGATCTGTTACTACCTGCATTTCAGGGAAAAACTGCTTTACTTCCGTCCGCCTCCACGCGCGCAGCTCCTTGCCACCTGGAAGAAACTGCTCTCAATATCCCTCCCCGCATCGCTCGCCAACATGATTACTCCGATCGCCACCGGTGTGCTCACTGCAACCATAGCCAGCTATGGCCCACAGGCCGTGGCAGCTTTTGGTGTGGTAAGCCGGGTTGAAGCTTTTGTGATGATTGTAGTACTCGGCATGTCGATGAGCCTGCCACCATTCATCAGCCAGAACTATGGTGCCGGTCGCTTTGACAGGGTCTGTCTCGGGCTGAAACAGTCGCTGCGATTTGTACTGGTCTGGCAGTTGAGTCTTTATGCCCTCGTTGCACTTGCCGCACCCTGGATTGCCGCAATTTTTACTTCCGATGAACAGGTCAGGAGCATTATTACAACTGTATTGCGAATTCTGCCGGCATCGTATGCCTTCCAGGGCATGGTGGTATTGGCTGCATCATCCTTCAATGCATTGCATGCTCCACGCAATGGATTGATCACCAGCCTGATGCGCTTTTTTGTTTTCTATGTTCCGCTGGCACTGCTGGGCAACATGCTTGGCGGCATTACCGGACTTTTCCTGGGTGCCGCGCTGGGGAATGTGTTGGCTGGCTTGGTGATCAGTCGCTGGGTTATCCGCTATGCTGCCCGGCTTGGCATTGACTGTACTTGAAGCAGCACACCATGCCCTCATTGTTTGCATCGGAACATCCAGCCATAGCGCTCCTTGCTCTTTTTGTGCTGACAAGTTCACCTGCAATGGCGCAGGATGAAATCACTTTTACTGCAGAACAGGTTGCTGCCGGCAGAAGCACCTATCGGGAACTTTGCCAGACCTGCCATGGCCCCTCGCTGTCGGATGGACAATTCGGCACACCTTTGCGGGGCAGTTATTTTCGCAACAACTGGGCAGGTAAAAGTCTGGGTGAACTGATGCAGTATGTGTATGAAAAGATGCCGCCAGAGAGTCCGCAGACGCTCAGTGGTGAGCAGATTGCCACGCTTTTGTCCTGGATACTTTCCCGCAACAGTCTGTCTGCAGGTGAAACTGCAATGTCGGGTGATATCAATGGACAGAATTCCGTGATGCTGCCCTGGTAACAGATCAGTCGGGCAGCACTCTGCCCCTGTTCAGGATGTTTTCCGGATCCAGTGTCTGCTTGATGGCCTTCATCAGAGCTACCTCTTCAACTGAACGTGAATACTGCAAATAGGCTTTTTTCTGCACGCCTATGCCATGTTCTGCTGAAACAGAACCCTGATACTCCCCTACTTTGCCATACACCACTTCATAGATGCGCTTGATATCTTCCCGCCGCCCTGTGTAACAGATGAAATGAAGATTGCTGTCGGCTATATGCCCGAAAACCAGCATTTTGCAATCGGGCAACGCTTTACCAAGTGCTGTCTCTATGTCTGCGAGAAAGGGCTGCATTACAGATATCGGGACGCTCACATCGAAATTTGCCGTGTCCTTGATAAAAGTCCCGATCTCGGCAACACCGTCACGAATCAACCAGAAACCTTCCCGTTCACGTTCCGAAGCAGCAATGATCGCATCAGTAATCAGTCCGCTTTCGAGCACGCCTTCCAGCGCCTCCTGGAACAGGGCCTGGTCTCGTTCCTGGTCTGAACCTTCCAGTTCCACAATAATGTACAAGGGGTAACGCTCGGCAAAAGGAGACACGATCTTGCTGACATTGTCGGTTATGAAATGGTAATAACTGCTCCACATCACCTCAAAAGCACTCAGGGCGCCTCCCAGATCTGCTGTAAGCCTGTGCAGCACATTGGTTACCGCATCAAAATCCTGCAGGGCCAACAGGGCACTGCAGCGACTGCGGGCACGGGGAAACAGTCGCAACACTGCGCGGCTTACAATACCCAGGGTACCCTCGGTGCCAATGAACAGATGTTTGAGGTCGTAGGCCGCATTGTTCTTGAGCATCTTGTTCATTGAAGTCAGCACTGTGCCATCAGCAGTAACCACCTCAAGGCCTAGTACAAATGCCCTTGTCATACCGAAGCGCAGCACCTGGTTGCCACCGGCATTGGTGGAAATATTGCCGCCTATGTTGCAGGTCCCTCTTGCACCCAGGTCCAGCGGGAAAACGAATCCTGCTTTTGCGGCTGCTTCCTGGACAAGCTGCAGCGGCGTGCCGGCCCTGACTGTCATGGTCATTGATGCCGTATCTATTTCTTCGATACCGTTGAGGAGCTCCATGGATATGGCTACTTCACCCTCACGGGGATTGCCTCCGCCACAAAGCCCACTCAGGCCTCCCTGCACCACAACCGGCTGCGCATGGGCATTGCAAATCCTGAGTATGGCTGACAGTTCTGCTGTGGATTGGGGGCGTACTACTGCCACTGGAACACCAGGCGTTTCAGATGACCAGTCATGCTGGTATCGCGCGGTAATATCTGCTCCTTCAAGAACAGGGGAAGATACTGCTGCCTTCAGTTCGTCAATCAGGGTATGCATACGGTTACCTGTATAGTCATAGCCGGCCAGCTATGGTTTGATCTTCGGTCAAGGTGAATACAACATCGGCCTTTCCCGGCAGGGTTTCAAGACCATGACGGGTAACCCTTTCATAATGCTGGATAAAGCGCACTAGTTGCTCACGATTCATGATCCGGGATGTACTTCCCGGTAGCAGGCTGGCTGCCAGTTTGTCTTCCTGATTCTGTCGCCATTCAAAAACCTTGTTGAAATCCGGTGCCTTCAGCATCACCAGATAGTCCACCAGGGCATACAAACTGTCATAGTCCTCGCGAATGCATTCATTCACATAGCTGCGCCACACGCCATCAGCATCTTCCTTTGCTTCCAGTGCATTGACGGGCGCTGTCAATTCACCGGGAGTCTGCTCTGTGATGCCCAGACACCAGCCTTCCAGTACCACCACATCCAAAGGGGCGCTTACATGTGTCCATTCACTCTCCGGATAACGGTCGTCGATTGCCTTGTTGAAACGGGGAATGGCAACATCCACCTCCCTGCCCAGCCTCTCAATCACGGAAAGGGCGAGAGGCACATCATGTGTTCCGGGCACGCCTCTGGTGACAAGCAAAGGATGCACTGTACGTCCCAGCTCCTGGCGCTCGGTATGGGTCAGATAGAAATCATCAATCGAAAGGTTGATGCAGCGCAAGCCCATCATTTCCCGGCACAACAACACCAGCAAGGCCGCCAGCGTGGACTTTCCACTGCCCTGACATCCACTTACACCCACCACAAGTGTCTTGCGGCTTGAAGCCACCTTGCGCAATATATCTTCGGCTAGTGGCAGAAACCATTGCTCTACTGTATCCCGATAAGTCGGTGGAAGTTTTTCCTGCGCGATGAATTCTTCGAGTTTCATCTTCAGCATCGAATCCATCACCATTGCATTACCTCTTTGATCTGCAATTTTTCAATGCAGCATTCTAGCAGAAGCAATGCCACACACATCCCCGGCAAAAACTGCCCTGATCCCGGCCTGCCCAAGGACAACTTCTGTTGCCACTTACAGGCAGGTTCTTTATTCTTCAATTAATTACAACAACGAACTCAAGGGGCTTTTATGCTGCGCAAGATATTCTGCACAGCGCTGCTGTTCACATTCAACCATACGCTGGCAGCAACTGATGTCATAGTGCTGGGCACGGGCACACCCACGCCCGATGCAGAGCGTGCCGGAGCCGGTATTGCCGTTGTCGTCAACGGAGAAGCCTATCTTTTTGACGCGGGCAGTGGCACCCATTTCAGGGCTATCCAGGCAATGGAAAAATACGAAATGCCTGCCCTTACACCGCAGGAAATCAACTATATCTTTGTTACCCACCTGCATAGCGATCACATTCATGATCTGGACAACTTTGCGATGGCCCGCTGGTGGGGACGGCCAGATACCCTGAATATCTACGGTCCGGAAGGATTGGCCGGTTACATCGACAATATCAGCAGCATGGGAGAAATCGAAGGACGCATTCGCGCTGCAGGCACCCCTCCCCAGCTTGTGACCAACCGCAAGGGTTTCAGGCCCCAGGCATACGAAATCAGCGCGGGCCTTGTGTTTGAAAATGCCGATATCAGAGTGGAAGCCTTTACCGTCCCGCATGGTGATATAAAGCCGGCCTTCGGTTACAAGGTCATTACCGCCGACAAGACCATCGTCATTTCAGGTGACACCGCTTACAGCGAAGAAATTGCCAGACAGGCCGCAGATGCAGACCTGCTGTTCCATGAAGTGATCAGCGGCGATCTTCTGTCATCCATGAGTGAATTCTGGCAGGACTATCATGGTTCTTCGCATACGGTTACCCAGGATGTAGCCAAAGTGGCCAATGCTGCCCGTCCCGGTACGGTTGTGTTGTATCACATCCTGTTCATAGGCCAGAGTGCCGAAGGCATGGTGGCTGAAGTCACACGCGACTATAACGGCAAAGTGGTACTCGCCAATGATCTCGACCGCTTCTGAACCAGGACAATTACGATGAAACCTTTGTACCGATACCTGCCAGCAACAT
The DNA here is from genome assembly GCA_030831125.1 of Gammaproteobacteria bacterium. Lineage (GTDB taxonomy): Bacteria > Pseudomonadota > Gammaproteobacteria > Pseudomonadales > Pseudohongiellaceae > CAILUG01. The sequence goes on along the minus strand of JAURLQ010000067.1, from coordinate 170 downwards.
TGACCCTGTTGTTCGCCTGCAACTTGCCGGCTTCTGCCCAGCAGGCAGTTGAATTTGCCAATGGCATTCCGGTTGCACCCACCGGGCTGGAAGAAAACCTGCTGGGTGAAGGACCCTGGACTTACCGGACTGCCGAGAACATGGACATCCGTGTTGAGGTCGTTGCGCAC
>JAURLQ010000066.1 GCA_030831125.1 Gammaproteobacteria bacterium | reverse complement strand
CTGATCTTGAATTGTTGCAGATCAACCTTGATATCAAGATCCAGAGTGCGTTTGAGCAGTGACTGGAAATACTGTGCTTCGAGTATGGGCAATTCACCAGTGTCACCAAGGATGGAGAGAGGTGGAAATTCCTCGATCCCGAGCTCCTGTTTGGCCAAAGCCAGGTATTGCCGTGCTTTTTCCAGACTGAGTTCAGCCTCAACGATCGGGTACTCCTGTCTGAACTTGCCATTGACCCCATTCATGTAGACCGGTACCAGCGCCTTGCCGGGAATGTAGCCGGCTATACCGATGACCTTGTAGACCAGTTCCTGGGAATCATAAACAGCCTGGATTGCCTTGCGCAGATTGAGATTACTGGTCGGGCGTTCAGGTCGGTGATTGAATTCGAGATAGAAGAGGGAACCGTCTGAATGGCTGCGGATGCGCATACGATAGTCAAGCGCGCCACGTAATTGCTCGGCAGAAAGTCCCTGTATGCCGTTTTCGATGGCCAGTTTGCCATCCTTGAACAGATTGAAGCGGGCGGCTGAATCATTGGTGATATAGGCCGTGTTGATGACATTAAGCGAGATGGTGTCGGCATTCCAGTAGAGTGGGTTCTTCTCCATCCTGATGGAGGCACCATGTATCCACGAAGTAATTTTGAAGGGACCGTTGAATACCATGTTGCGGACATCTGCAAAATAGCGACCATTCTGTGCCTTGTAGAAATCTTCCCTGACAGGGTAAAAGATCATGAAGGACATCAGGTTCAGGAAGTAGCCGGTAGGAGCCTCAAGTTCCACTTCCAGAGTGTAGTCATCGATGGCTGTGATCCCCAGTGCATCGAGGGGCATTTTACCCTGATTGATGGCTTCGCCATTCTTGACCATATACATGATCGAGGCATATTCGGCTGCGATCTGGGGGTTGACCACCTCGCGCCATGCAAAGACGAAATCGTGCGCGGTTACAGGCACACCGTCACTCCACATCGCATCCTGGCGTAACCAGAAACGGGCTGTAGTGTCTTCCATCTCCCAACGTTCGGCAACACCACCCACCAGCTGGTTGCGGGCATCCTTTCGCAGCAGCCCTTCCATGGCATGCTCCAGGTAAAAGATGCTCAAGGCATCTGTGGCCCGGATACTGTTGAGATTGCGGGGTTCGCTTGAAAGGGCAATCTGTACACTCTGTGTGGCATAGTCGACGGCAGTATCCTGTGCTGCAACACCAAATGAGAGCAGGATCAGGAAAGGACCAAAGAGTTTACGAAACATGTCGATTACCTGTTCAGCCAGCATGGTTCAGAAATCATCTTTCCAGCGCCTCAATGCACCGAAGACCTGCCAGGGTTCGGAACCTTCCAGTCGGGACTCAGCAGCGAGCGATGCCACAACTTGCGCATCATTGCAGCGGAGAAAAGGGTTTGTTTCCAGTTCTGCACCAATTGTTGACGGAATTGTTGGCAAGCCTTGATCCCGTTTGGCCTGTTCCTGCCTGTATCTGACTTGCAGATTCCGGTTGTCAGGCATGGCAGCTTTGGCAAACCTGAGATTGCCCATGGTGTATTCGTGGGCACAGTATACAGCTGTATCGGCCGGCAGGGCTGCGAGCTTTTGCAAGGAAGTGTGCATTTGCGGGGGGCTGCCTTCAAACATGCGACCACAACCAGCTGCAAACAGCGTATCGCCGCAAAACAGCACCGGGTGTGCCAGAGCCGGGTCATCACTGAACCAGGCAATGTGTTCCCGGGTATGCCCGGGCACTTCCAGTATCCGGAAACTGTGTCCCAGTACATCTATGCTGCTCGATTCGGTAACGGTATTGCTGATTTGCACAATGCGCTGACTGGGCGGGCCATACACGGGCACCTGCTGATGTCTTAGCAGGGTATCCAGACCACCAATATGGTCGGCATGATGGTGGGTAATGAGAATACCGACAAGTGTCTTGCCTGCATCCTGCAAGGCAGAAATTACCGGATTGGCATCTCCGGGATCCACCACAAAAGCATTATTGGAGCCGGGGGCACTGATGAGCCAGATGTAATTATCCTGGAAGGCCTTCACCGGTTCGATCTGTAGCATATTCTCATTTGTCTGTGCAGCCTTGAGTAGGTGGTAATAATCTCAGGCCCAATGCGGCTTTGCAATTGTCATGGCAGGCCCGGGCCGGGATGGCTTGCGATTGGTGCTCAACCCGAAAGACCGGTTCTATCAGGGAACAGGACAGGGTAAGATCAGGAAGTATTACTGACAACGGCATTGCATGAATATCACCTCCGCCAGGGATCTCCCGGCAGAACAATCCGGTTACAGAGCACTTACCGACTGGTATGCCACACCACTTGGCAGCCATTTACTGGATATCGAGCGGAGACTGGTCAACAGCATACTTGCAAGGCGCTTTGGCTACCATTTGCTGCAGTTGGGTTGTGCCGAGCTGGTGCTGCATGACCAGAGTCCCATGGGGCACAGGTTTTCATTCTGTGGTCATCCGGCATCTTCCACTTGTCATACCGCAATAGCCCGCAGTGAAGCCATCCCGCTGGCAGGAGAAAGCATAGATCTGGTGCTACTGCATCATGCCCTTGACTATTCACAGGAGCAGCACCAGTTGTTGCGCGAGGCTGACCGGGTACTGATAGCAGGCGGGCATCTGGTTATTGTGGGATTCAACCCCCTCAGTGTATGGGGCCTGATGAACAGCCTTTCACCCGGCAGTCGACAGTCTTCACCCTGGCATGCCTCATTACTGAGTTTGCGGCGATTGACAGACTGGCTGAAGCTTCTCGACTTTCAGGTGGAGCAGGTACATTACGGTGCATATTCCCTGCCGCTCAATTCGCAACGTTTGATCAAATGGTCAGGCTGGATGGAAAACACTGCCAGCAGACTGAACTGGCCAACAGGAGGCATATATGCCATTGCTGCTCGCAAGCAGGTTGCACCATTGACTCCTGTACAGAGCCGTCGGCACAGACTGCCAGTACCCGGATTGATAATACCGGTGGCGGACAAGGTCAGTCGTGTTGCCAGGGCACGTCCTGATGCATGTAACGAAGAGACCGGACCTTGAACCATGAAGTTACGATTTATACAGATGGCGCCTGCCGGGGCAATCCTGGTCCGGGTGGCTGGGGTGTTGTGCTTGAGGCAAATGGCAAACAGAGAACACTGCATGGTGGGGACCCGGCCACAACCAATAACCGTATGGAACTGACAGCTGCGATAGAAGGGCTCAAGGCTCTCAAGCGTCCATGCAGGGTGAGGTTGGTCACTGATTCAAAATATGTCCTGCAGGGCATGACAGAGTGGCTGGCCGGCTGGAAAAAAAAGGGTTGGAAAACTGCCGCCAAAAAACCGGTCCTCAACAGCGATCTCTGGATGTCACTGGAAGCTGAAAGTGAACGCCATCAGATACACTGGGAGTGGGTAAAAGGACACAGTGGTCATCCCCAGAACGAGTTGGCAGACTCTCTGGCAAACCGGGGCATAGATGAACTGGCAACTGAACACACCAACAGGAATTTCGGAGCAGAATCCTGATGAGACAGATAGTGCTTGATACCGAGACAACCGGCCTTGATCCGCTTCAGGGGCACAGGATCATCGAGATTGGCTGTGTGGAGATGCTGAACAGGAAACTGACCGGCAGGCATCTGCATGTATATATCAACCCTCAGCGTGAGATTGATGCGGCAGCCCAGGAAGTACACGGGATTACGGAAGAGTTCCTGCGGGACAAACCTGTATTCGCTGATATTGCAGATACGTTCATAGAATTTGTCAGGGATGCCGAGCTGATCATCCACAATGCTCCCTTTGATATCGGTTTTCTGGACCATGAACTTGCAGACCTGGGGCGCGGTTATCTGCCCATGCATGAGTATTGTGCAGTGCTCGATTCCCTGGTATTGGCACGCAAGAAGCACCCGGGGCAGAAAAACAATCTTGATGCCTTGTGCAAACGTTATGATGTGGACAACAGCCAGAGAGAGCTCCACGGTGCACTGAAGGATGCCGAGATACTCGCTGATGTCTATCTGATGATGACGGGTGGACAATCAAGTCTCGGTCTTGGTTACGAATCCGTCAACGATGAAGGCACGACAAGTGCTGCACCTTCAAGGATCAGGAGTAAACGGGCACCACTGCGGATTATCAGGGCAACTGCAGAAGAACTGGAGGCTCATGACATGCGTCTGCAGGCACTGGACAAAAGCAGTGATGGTGCCTGTCTGTGGTTGCAGAATAATTCCCCGGAATAAACTGTCTCTTTGGGCATTTGCAAAGTTCACTCTGGTCATGGACCGGAGCACCATCGCGCCAGTCTGGAACTTGATGCGATAAATCCTCCTACCTATAATTCTGGTCGTGTTTTCCGGCTTCTACCGCATTTTCCTGCCGGATTGTGATGGATCTGCTGAACATCCTCGTGATGAGCTTGTTGAGTGGTTCCTTTTACTTTGCGTTGCACTTGCAGTCAGCGTCCCGATTGAAGAGTAACTTTATATGGAAACACTGGTCTGGAATACGGATATGCTGGTTTCCGGCATTATCCTGGTTTTGACGTTCATTGGCATATTCACAGAAGGGGTGCATGGTTTTCATCGAGCCAAGTTTGCCCTTGGCGGTGCAGGTGCCATGGTGCTGGCTGGTCAGTATTTCGGATTCTACAATCCGGAACTGGCAGTGGAAGCAATAGACTGGAATGTGATATTCCTGCTTGGGGCGATGATGACCATTGTCGCCATCATGATTCCTACCGGTGGCTTCCAGTATCTCGCCTACAAGATTGCCGATCTCAGCAAAGGCAGATTGTTTGTCCTGCTGGCCATGATGGGTTCACTGGTTACTGTTTTGTCACTGCTGCTCGACAACGTAACAACAGTAGTGATATTCGGTCCTCTGATCATTCTGATCTGCCAGGCACTGCAGGTCAGTCCGATCCCCTATCTGCTTGCAGCAGCTTTGCTGTCTGATACAGGTGGTGTTGCCACACTGGTAGGCGATCCGCCCAACCTGATGATAGGTTCTGCAGCCGGGATTGATTTCAACACTTTCCTGTTCCACATGGGAGGCATCGTCTTCTGTGCCTGGATTGCCACACTGTTTTTCCTGAAAGTACTATTCAAAGAAGAATTGGCTGTTACACCGGCCAAACCCGATTTCAGCCAGCTGGAGGAAATCAGGGATCCGCATACCTGGAAAGCTTCCCTTTGGGTACTCGTTGTAATGGTCGTGGGCTTCATCTCGCACAATGCCCTGCATTGGGAGCCCTGGTTTGTTGCAGGTATGGGACTTACGATTCTGGTGTTCATCGGCAAGGATGTCGACATGGATGATCATTTTGCTGATGTTGAGTTGTCGTTGCTGATGTTTTTCATGGCACTTTTCATCATTGTGGGCGGGGTTGAGCACAGCAAGTTCCTGGAGTATATCGGCCAGTTCATCCTGCCCTTTGTACAGGGAAATCTGCTGTTCGCCTGTATCCTGTTGATGTGGGTTTCTGCAGTACTCTCAGCATTTATCGACAATATTCCTTTCACAGCAGCGATGATTCCCATCATTCTCGGTATGGAGCAGCAGGGAATCAATGTGAGCCCGTTGTGGTGGGCTCTGGCTGCAGGTGTTGGTATGGGCGGCAATGGCAGTCATCTTGGCTCCACCGCCAATGTTTTCATTGTCACAATTTCCGAAAAACTTGCCCGGGATGAAGGTAAACCTGAACTGGCAATTACGCCGGGTTTGTGGATACGCAAGGGGTCGCCGGTGATGCTGCTGACCCTGGTGATTTGCAGCATCATCATGTCAGTGTTCTTCAATTTCTACGCAGAGTCCGGTGTTTGAACAAGAGAAGCCCTGCCTTTGAAAGGTCGGGCTTCTCCCATCCAGCTACTCGTGGCACACTTGCCATCCCCTTTTGATCCTGATCGGAGTCCCCTTTGGAATTTCTTGCTGCCTATGGCCTTTTCCTGGCCAAAACCCTGACCCTGCTGCTGGCAGTGGTATTCCTCATGGTTTTCATTGCATCGAATGCATCCCGGCACAAGCAGGGGGGCAGGGACAAGGGTCACCTTGAAGTAAGCAAGCTGAATGAAGAACTTGAACACCTGAAAGAAGATCTCAGACATGCCGTGCTTGACGAAGAAACAATGAAGCAGCAGGCAAAAGCCGAGAAGAAAAGCAAGAAGCTGGAAAAGAAGAAGGCAAGCAAAAATGCCGAAAGCGCAGAAGACAAACAGCGCATCTATGTACTCGATTTCGATGGCGATCTTCGTGCACACCAGGTTGAGGAGCTTCGTAATTGCATCACCGCAGTGCTCACACTGGCACGCCCGGGTGTTGACGAAGTCATGCTTCGACTGGAAAGCCCCGGGGGGCTGGTACATGCATACGGGCTTGCAGCTTCACAACTGGTGCGATTTCGCAAAAAGGAAATCAAACTGACGATTGCTGTGGACAAGGTGGCAGCCAGCGGTGGTTACATGATGGCCTGCATAGCGAATCATCTCATGGCCGCACCATTTGCAATGATCGGTTCCATCGGGGTTATTGTGGAACTCCCGAATCTCCATCGTCTCCTCAAGGAAAACAATGTGGATTACGAGCAGATTTCAGCTGGAGAGTACAAGCGTACACTTTCCAATTTTGGTGAAATCACGGAAAAGGGGCGCCAGAAAGTGCAGGAAGATGTGGATGAAATGCATCGCCTGTTCAAATCATTCATCACACAGTACAGACCAGCTCTGGATATAGACCATGTAGCCACCGGAGAAGTCTGGACAGGTAATATTGCACTGGAAAAAGGCCTGGTTGATGAAATTTCCACCAGCGATGAATGGCTGCAGGACAAATGCGAAAAGGCGGAAATCTATCTTGTGAGCTGGGAACACAAGAAACAGTTCAGGGACAAGCTTTCATCACTGTTTGAAAACAGTCTTGGCAAGTTGTTGGACAAGGTCTTGCTGGGCTGGTTCAAGCGGGCGGACAAGGAACGTTATTACTGAAATGCGGATTCAACAGTAGTCTGGCTCAGGCCTGCTTGCGTTTGAAAAGCGGCAGTGGTTCCTCGGTCGTTGAGGTGTAACTGGTACTGAAGTCTTTCAATCCTTTGCAGGCATCTTCCAGTTTGACACTGTCTTTCAGATCAAAGGTCGAAAAACCACAGCGGCGCATGTAAAAAAGCTGATCCCGCAGTACATCTCCAATAGCGCGGATTTCTCCGGTAAAGCCATGATGTTTGCGAAGCGCTACAGCCGTGGAATAGGCTCGACCATCCATGAACCCCGGAAAATTCAGGGCGATAAATGCAGCCTTGTCTGCTGAATCTGCTATTGATCCGGCAGTTTCATCGCTGTCCAGCCAGACAGCAATCTGCTTCCCGCTGCCGGTCAGAGACTCAAAGCTGCTGAGCCAAAGTTGCAGCGGTACAATCAAATGCATGCTTTCATGACTGGCAGCCATGTCGGCAGCAGTATCTTTTTCGAGCAAAACCCAGGGGTTATCGAGTACTTGCCCCTGCAGATCAATCAACTTTGGCATAAACCCGCTCCTTGAAAGGATCCATGCCGATCCGCCTGAAGGTTTCGATGAAATTTTCACCCTCCTGCCTGTGTACTTCAAAAACATCCAGGATTTTGCTGATTACTTCAGGTATTTCGTCCTGGGCGAATGCAGGACCCAGTACCTTGCCGAGAGAAGTGTCATGATCAGAGGAACCACCAAGAGTGACCTGATAGAATTCCTCGCCTTTTTTGTCCACGCCCAGAATGCCAATGTTGCCGACATGATGATGTCCGCAGGCATTCATGCAGCCTGAAATGTTGAGGGTGATATTGCCGATTTTTCTTTGCACTTCAAAATTGTCGAAGCGACGCTGGATTGATTCGGCAATAGGAATGGATTTTGCATTGGCCAGAGAACAGAAATCGCCACCGGGACAACAGATGATGTCATTGAGCAGACCTGTATAGGGCGTTGCCAGATATTCCTGTTTAAGGGCATCGAAAAGAGCAGGGGTGTCTGCAAGTCTGACATCTGTCAGTACCAGATTCTGCTCATGGGTAACCCGCAGTTCTGCAAAACTGAATTTTTCGGCCAGATCTGCAACAAATTCCATCTGTTCAGCTGTGATGTCTCCGGGGGCATTGCCAGTTGCTTTCAGGCACAGGGTAACGATCCGGTAGCCTGGCTTTTTATGTGCTGCAACATTGCGTTCCATCCAGTGACTGAAGAGCAGGTCGCTACCGAGTCTGTCCTGGACAGCCTTGTTGCTGTCTTCGAGTTCTTCATAAGCCGGGTCTGTAAAAAAAGCCTTGCAACGGGAGACTTCATCGAGTGTGAGGGTGGCAGGGCCATTGATGCTGTGTTGCCACTCCTGCTCGACTTTTTCCCGGAAGGTATCAATACCGAGCTCCTTTACCAGTATCTTGATGCGGGCCTTGTACTTGTTGTCACGCCGTCCTTCGAGGTTGTAAATACGCATGATGGCATCAAGGTAACTGAGCAAATGCTGCCAGGGCAGGAATTCGCGGATTACCTGGCCAATAACCGGTGTACGTCCAAGTCCACCACCTACCAGCACCTGGAATCCGGTTTCTCCATTGGCATCCTTTCTGAGATACAGGCCGATATCATGAACCTGTGTGGCAGCCTGATCCTTTCGTGTGCCACAGACAGCAATCTTGAATTTGCGGGGGAGGTGGGCAAACTCGGGATGAAAGGTTGACCACTGCCGGATTATTTCACACCAGGGCCTGCTGTCTTCAAGTTCATCCGACGCCACGCCGGCAAACTGGTCTGTTGTGGTGTTTCTGATGCAGTTGCCGCTGGTCTGGATGGCATGCATCTGGACTTTGGCAAGTTCTTCGAGAATGTCAGGTACTTCTTCCAGTTTTGGCCAATTGAACTGAATGTTCTGGCGTGTGGAAAAATGGGCATAGCCCTTGTCAAAATGTCTGGAAATCCAGGCAAGCTTGCGCAGCTGGACAGCAGAGAGACAGCCATAGGGAATGGCAACCCTGAGCATCGGTGCAAGACGCTGGATGTAGAGTCCGTTCTGCAAACGCAAAGGCAGGAACTGGGCGCTTTCCAGTTCTCCGGCCAGGAAACGGCGTGTCTGGTCGCGGTACTGGGCTACCCTTTCTGCCAGCATCTGGTGGTCATATTCGTCGTATTGATACATGGCTTGAAGTTGCTTTCCCAAAGGCGCGGGATAATACAAGATGCTGACTGATATTGCACTCAAGGTCCGGTTAGTCTCGCAATCATTGTCAGAAAATTTCACATGACTTGACGATGGTTTGCAGTAGTTACTGGAGCGACCGTCTGCGGCAAGGATGCCGCAGCCGAGCCCCCACGGACGGGTACACGGCGTGCCGCGAGAGAAGCTACTGCAAATCATCATTTTCATTATATTCTGTATTTATAACATTGAACTTCATTCCGGGATTTCAAATGCATTGGCTTTGCTTTCACTCAGCGGCTGCTCCACAATGTACGCCTGCCATGAGTTTGTCAGACAGATTGACCCTATCAAATACAGGGTTTTATCCTGTTGCGGCTTACACCATGGCCATCCCTTTGAAGCATTACGGACATACTGATGATTGAAATTACTGAATCAGGACAAAGCTATCTGCGCGAGTTGCTGGCCAGGCAGAATTGTGAGGGTATCGGCATCCGCGTATTCGTTCTTGACGGGGGCACACCCAAGGCAGAAACCTGTATTGCCTTCTGCAGGCCGGGCGAGCAGGAGTCAGACGATGAATCCTTCCCCTACAACGGTTTCAACGCTTTCATCGAAAAAAAGAGCATACCCTATCTGGATGAAGCGATAGTCGACTATGCCAAAGACAGCATGGGCGGGCAGCTTACTATCAGGGCGCCTAATTCCCGCATGCCAAGAATCGGACCTGAAAGCAGCCTGGAAGATCGCATCAACTACGTGCTCTATAACGAAATCAATCCTGGGCTGGCGTCGCATGGTGGCTTCATCACACTGGAGAAAGTCACTGAGGACAAGGTTGCCGTACTGCGTTTCGGCGGTGGTTGCCAGGGTTGTGGCATGGTTGATGTAACGCTAAAGGAAGGGGTGGAAAAAACCCTGATGCAACATGTGCCCGAGCTGAGTGCAGTGAGAGATGTTACCGATCACAGTGATACAGAAAATGCCTATTACAAATGAGTGCCTCTTCGCCTGAATCTGGCTTGCGTTCTCCGATAGCTGTAATCGGTGGCAGTGGTTTCTATTCCTTTGACGGTAATGAAACCTCTGATAGTGCTTCTCTGGTTTCTGTAAGCACGCCTTATTCAAGCGCCGCTGAACTGGTTCTGGCCTGTGCAACACCTGCTGGAGATATCTGGTTCCTGCCGAGGCACGGAACCGGTCATTCAGTGGCTCCGCATGAAATCAATTACCGTTCCAAACTATGGGCTCTGCACAAACTCGGTGCCAGGGCAGTCGTGGCTGTGAATGCTGTAGGTGGTATCTCGTCAAGGATGACAACTGGAACATTGGTGTTACCAGACCAGTTGATTGATTACACATGGGGAAGGGCACATACATTCGTAGAAGGCAATCACAGCTTTGCCGCGCATGTTGATTTTACCTTTCCCTATGACGCGCAGATGTGTGAAGTCATGGAAAGCGCAGGCAAACAGGCAGGCCTGCATTTGGTCAGGGGAGGTGTTTATGCCTGCACCCAGGGACCCAGACTTGAAACGGCAGCAGAAATCAGAAAACTGGCAGCAGATGGTTGTGACATTGTCGGCATGACCGGTATGCCTGAAGCTGCCCTGGCCCGTGAACTGGGCTTGCGTTACTGCAGCGTGGCAGTAGTAGTCAACAGAGCGGCTGGTTTGCAAAGCGAAGAGATAAGCCTTGCCGGCATAAGCCGGGAACTGGCTGAAGGTATCAACAGAGTTCGCAGGTTGCTGCTGCAGGCTTTGCCGGGTCTGCTCGACATTACTGCACCCTGAACATATCCCGGTTAGCGGGCTGGAGTTTGTTGCAGTGTTTCTTCGTCTGCCGGTTCTTCAGCTTCAGGCAGTGGCAGCACATAAGGTCTTATCTGTACCAGTACACCCAGCGCAGGATGATCCAGATAATAATACTCGCCTGCCATGAGATCCCGGCTTTCTTCAAGTTGCCAAACCTGGATCGGTGATTGCGAACCTTGGGGAGAAGCGCTTGCAGGTGTTTCAACAGTACCGATTTCATTTGAACTTTCAGTATCCTGCATGGGCAGATCAGGCAGTTCCAGATTTTCGGAAACCACAACAGGGCCATTGCTGAAACGATTCAACCACAGATTCATATCGATCAGGATCTGATTCCTGTTACTGGCAATCCGCAGACTGCCTTCCAGCTCCCGATGTGCACCAAAATCCTGTCCACCAGCAACGAAAAGTGCCTGCACTTGTCCCTGTGGCAATACAGGCTGACGCCAGCTCTTGTGCCAGAGCAAACGGTGTTCGCTGGTAGAGGACAGATCTTCATTGATGTCTTCGAAAAGCCGGAATCGGCTATCCAGTGAAAACCAGGGTTCAATGTCAGGATTCGGAAGGCGGAAGGCCTCCGGTACTGCAGGTGACCAGGGTATGGTTTCATCATTGGTCTGAAACTGATCCATGACAGCAACTGCGTTTCCCGCTTGCCCAGCTGGAGCCGGCAGTGTTTGCGGGAACTCTATCATAAGGCCTTCGGTTGCTGGTCTGAGTTGCCGGAGTCGTGGCAAATAACGCAGAGCCAGTTTGTCAGTCCGGGAAATTTCAGAAGAAAATCCACCGGGATATTCATTGGAAAAGATGCTTGCTTCCACTTCATACCAGAGATTGCCATCGTAACTGTACTGTTGCGCAGAAGCTGGCAGACTGGTGCACAGGAAGATGAATGTTACTGTTGAAAATCTGTTCAGCATTGCACAGCTCAGTCAGCAGACAGTAGGGCCAGAAGCATTTCTACAGCGGCAAGTCGTGTGGTGGTATCGGTATTGTCCAGTTTGAAGCGTAACTCATTGGCACCGGACAGACTGTAACGTGAGCTGTGCTTTTGTACCAGCTTTACGATTACCAGAGGGTCAACTCTTGTATTGGCAGAGAATCGCAGCTTGCCGCCCCCGGAATGGGCTTCAATCCTGCTGATACCTAGTCTTTCAGCCTCAAGTCGCAGGGCTGTTACACTGAACAGGTTCTGCGCCGCCTCAGGTAGCAGTCCGAATCTGTCAATCAATTCGATCTTGAGCTCCCGCAGTGCATCCTCGTTTTTGGCACTGGCCAGCCGCTTGTATATCAGCAAACGGCCGTGGACATCAGGCAGATAGGTTTCCGGCAGCAGGGCAGGAATTCTCAGATTCACTTCGGTGGCCGTTTTCAGTGGTTTGTCCAGATCCGGCGTTTTGCCTTCCTTCATGAGTTTGACAGTTTCTTCGAGCATTTCACTGTACAGGCTGAACCCGATACTCTGCATGTTGCCACTTTGCTCTTCACCGAGCAGTTCTCCGGCACCTCTTATTTCCAGATCATGGCTGGCCAGCGTGAAACCGGCGCCGAGCGTGTCTGCAGCACTGATGGCATCAAGGCGTTTTATGGCATCAGCCGTCATTTCTCTGGGATGTGGTGTCAGAAGGTAGGCATAGGCCTGGTGATGGGAGCGGCCAACGCGACCTCGCAGCTGATGCAGCTGGGCAAGGCCAAAGGTATCTGCGCGTTCAATAAGGATAGTGTTGGCACTGGGTATGTCGATGCCGGTTTCGATGATGGTCGAACAGACCAGAACGTTATAGCGCTTGTGATAGAAATCGGACATCACTCTTTCCAGTTCACTCTCCCGTAATTGTCCGTGCCCGACTGCAATGCGTGCTTCAGGAATTATCTTGCGTAATTCATCTGCGCAGCGCTCAATGCTTTTGACTTCGTTATGCAGATAGAAAACCTGCCCGCCGCGTAGCAGTTCGCGATGAATAGCCTCCTTTACCAGCGCGGTGGATGACTGTCTGACGAAAGTCTTGATGGAAAGTCTTCTAGCAGGCGGCGAGGCGATTATGGAAAGATCGCGCATGTCAGTCAGTGCCATGTTGAGTGTGCGCGGAATGGGTGTAGCTGTGAGAGTAAGTATGTCGACTGTAGCCCGCAGTGCCAGCAGCTTTTCCTTCTGCCTTACTCCGAAACGGTGCTCTTCATCGATGATCAACAAGCCGAGTTGTTTGTACCTGATATCATCCTGCAGCAATTTGTGGGTTCCGATGACTATATCGACCTTTCCCTGGGCCAGTTGATCCAGTGTGCTTTGCTGATCCTTGCCGCCGACAAACCGGGAAAGCAGAGCAATATTCACAGGCCAGTCTGCAAAGCGGTCGCGGAAGGTCTCAAAGTGCTGCTGTGCCAGAAGCGTAGTGGGTACCAGAATCGCAACCTGCCTGTGATTGCTCACTGCTATAAATGCGGCTCGCAGCGCGACTTCGGTTTTTCCGAAACCAACATCACCACAAACCAGCCGGTCCATCGGCAGTTCTGATTGCATGTCGGCAATCACTGACTTGATGGTGGTTTCCTGATCTGTTGTTTCCTCGAAGGGGAAGGCATTGCAGAACATACTGTAGTCTGCCTCGGGAACCGTAAACTGCAGACCTTTCTGCGCTGCCCTTCTGGCATGGATGTCGAGTAGCTCTGCCGCAACGTCGATTATCTTTTCTGCGGCCTTGCGTTTGGCTTTCTGCCACTGGTCGCTGCCGAGTCTGTGCAGAGTGATATTGTCCGGATCCATGCCACTGTAGCGACTGATCAGGTGAAGGCTTGAAACAGGTACATAGAGTTTTGCCTCGTCTGCATATTCGAGTACGAGGAATTCAGTCATCTGTCCTTCAACTTCAAAGCTCTGCAACCCGAGATAGCGCCCGATGCCATGGTCAAGGTGCACAACCGGGGCACCAGTATTGAGTTCAGTAAGACTTTTTACGATCAGGTCGCTTTCGTCTGCGAATTTGCCACGCCTGCGATGCTGGCTTACATGGTGGACAAAGAGCTGGTTTTCCGTAATGACTATTACTGGTGGATTATCAAGCCACAAACCGGACTCTAGTGGGGCAACGCTTATACCCAGTGGAAGCTGTTGTGTGAGAAAGTCCTGCCACCCATCCACAACCTTTGGTTCCACCTCGATTCTTCTCAGCAGATCCAGCAGGGCTTCACGTCTGCCGGGTGAGTCACAGCAGAAAAGCACCTTGTTGCGGTTTTGCCGGACAAGAAAATCGCTGATTTTTGCAAGTGGTTGATCTGCCTTGGCTTGTACATCCAGTTCAGGAAAAGCAAATGATGCAAGATTCCATGTCCCTGCAGCTGCTTGTAGTGTCCTGGAATGCAGGTTGGTAACTGGCAGGTTTTTCAGTCCTGCAAAGATTTCATCTACAGTGAGGAATATCTGTTCTGGTGGCAACAGGGGGCGCTCGGGGTCAACGCCATATTCCTCATAACGGGAACGCGCTTCTCGCCAGAACTGCTCGGCACCTGCATGCAGTTCGCCGAAAGTGAGGCACTGCACGGGCTGGGGCAGAAAATCGAAAAGTGTAGCCAGACGAGGAAAAAAAAGCGGCAGATAGTATTCAATGCCGGCACTGGCAATACCGTTGCTGATATCTTCGTACAAGGGACACCGTCGAACATCCACGGCAAATATTTCCCTGAATGCCCGTCGGAAATGGGCAATAGCCTGTTCGTGCAAGGGGTATTCCCTGCCAGGTAAAAGGCATATCCGCTGGACCTGTTCTGTTGAAATCTGGGTGTCCGGGGAGAAACGGCGCAGGCTTTCAATTTCGTCATCGAAGAGCTCGATCCTGAACGGCGTGGTACTCCCCATCGGAAACAGGTCCACAATGGAACCCCGAACGGCATACTCACCATGTTCATATACGGAATCCACGTTGTGGTAACCGGCAGCTTCCAGATTGCGCCGCATGTCACCCAGAGCGCATGCCTGCCCCTTTTCAAGCATCAGGGTATTGGCGCTGATGTACTGGGGAGGGGGGAGTCTGTGCAGAAGAGTACCGACAGAAAGTATAAGCACGCCCTTTTGCAGATGCGGCAGTTTATGGAGGGTTTCCAGCCGGGACGAAATAATGTCCTGGTGAGGGGAGAAATTGTCGTAGGGCAGGGTTTCCCAGTCAGGGAAGGCCAGTACTTCAAGAGCCGGGTCTTCACTGAAGAATTCCAGTTCTGCATGCAGGCGTTCAGCCTGCCGGGAGTTTTCAGTAACAAGGACTGTGAGGCCTTGCCAGGCTGCAGACGCCCGGGCAAGTGCCAGCCCCGGACTTGAGCCTTGCAGCCCCCCCCACTGATGTCGTCGACCCACAGGGGGCGGCGAGGGGAGTTGCTCCAGATTCAGGATACCCACTGCTGACCTCTTTCAAAAAGGCGCGCAGTATAAACCAAAGCGCCCGCAGGCGTGTTGCATCATTGAGGTGCGTCAGAAATGCCATTGTTTGTTGGACTTCTGAAACACCCCCTAGGATAATACGCCGGCTTTTAGTATCTGATTTGAAAAGGATGTGTGCCGTGGCAAGACCCGACCTTGAAAGAGACTTTTTTGCGGATTGGAAACAGCGTGAAGCGCTGGCTCAGCAGATGCTGCCTGTCCTTGGCAGTCTTGAGAACGAAAAGGGTGTTCAGGTCTATCTGTATGGCAACACACTGAACAATCGTTCGGTAGCCAATATCATGAAATCCCATCGCAGGGTCCGTCAGATTGCCCGTAACGAGCTGTCCGAGTTTGAAACATACCCGGTGCTGATGGCAATGACCAAACTGAATCTGTGCCCTTCACAAATCGATATCGGCAAGCTGGCGCTCAGTTTTATGCACCAGTCTGAAGGCGGCAGTGGCATTGATGTTGACACGTGGGTAGCGAGCGAGCTTGAACACCTGATTGACGTTGATCACAAGCCTATTGCCAAGCCTGTGGATGTCGTCCTGTACGGTTTCGGTCGTATCGGTCGCCTGGTTACCCGCCTGCTGCTGGAACAGACCGGCAATGGGCAGGTCATGCGACTCAGGGCCGTGGTTGTCCGTCGAGGTGGAGAGGGCGACCTTACCAAACGCGTCAACCTGCTGCGCAATGACTCTGTGCACGGCTCCTTCCAGGGTACTGTCAGAATTGACGAGGAAAACAGTCGCATTATTGCCAATGGCAACATCATTCACTTCATTTATGCTGATAGCCCGGACAAGATTGATTACACAGCCTATGGTATTGAGGATGCACTGATCATCGATAACACCGGCAAATGGCGGGATGAGGAGGGCCTTTCGCTTCACCTCAAGTCAAAAGGCGTCAGCAAGATCATGCTGACAGCGCCTGGCAAGGGTAACCTCAAGAACATTGTGTATGGCATAAACCACAACATGATCGAGCCCGAAGACAAGATCAT
>JAURLQ010000010.1 GCA_030831125.1 Gammaproteobacteria bacterium | reverse complement strand
GGTGCCATACTGAAACCGGGCCTTTGCCTTTGCAGTGACATTTCACTGATCAGATCAAGTCCCAACAGGGTGAAACTCTCACCGGAGATACGCACCTCACCACTGACCATGGGAGCACTGCGCCTGATACCGGTTTCGCGTCGCAATCCGGCAAAGACAGCATCATCCACCAGGCCGTTGGCAGCCACAATCTGGTGGGTGATGTTGCCGGTGATGGTATCAACCGAAAGTTCGAATGCCCGACGCGCGCTGCTTGTTGCAAGATCGACAGCCACCACCATCATCACACCAAGCGTTATACCGGCCATACTCAACCAGGTTTGCCACGGATGGCGCGTTGCATGCCGCCATGCGCTGCGTTTCAGTAATGACGGCAGTTTCAGACTACCAGGCAAACTCACCCCAGCGCTCCTCTATGGTGCCGTTTTCAAGGGTCAGTATGCGATCTGCAGTTTTCGCCACAGCCAGACTGTGAGTAACGATCAGCGTGGTCGTACCCTGTTGCTTCAGATGCGATGAAAACAGCTGCATGACTTCCTCACCACTGCGGGCGTCCAGATTACCGGTGGGTTCGTCAGCGAGAACGAGATCGGGTGCATGCACCAGCGCTCTGGCGATGGCAACACGTTGCTGTTCGCCTCCTGAAAGTTGTTCAGGAAAACTGTCTGCCTTGTCAGACAATCCCAAAAGGGACAGAAAATGCGCAGCACGATTCATGGATTCGCCGACAGCGCTACCATTGAGCTCTGCCATCAAGGCCACATTTTCCAGTGCTGTCAGACCCGGCACAAGATTGAAGAACTGGTAGATAAAGCCGATATGCCTGCGACGAAAACGAGTGCGGGCCTTTTCGCCAAGGGAGCCCAGCGATACACCATTGATGATAATACTGCCGCTGGTGAGATGGTCGATGCCACTGAGCAGATTGAGCAGGGTTGATTTGCCGCACCCACTGCGACCAAGCAGTGCAGTGGTTTCACCCTTTCGCAGGGAAAAACAGGCATTGTCCAGGACCAGTTGCTTCTGGCCGCCCTGGCTGTATTCCCTGCTGACATCCTGCACCAGAACAAAGGAGTCAGAACTGTCCAGCGCCTTGCCCTCAGAATCGGCTGTCATGGGCTTAATCAGAGCTTCCTTAGTACAGCGGTACCGGTTTTGCTATCCCGTAACCCTGTACGTAATCTATATCAAGATCAATCAGTTCATGGAGAATTGCATCATTCTCCACACATTCGGCAATAGTGAGCTTGCCCAGAGCATGGGTCATGTCGATGATGGCTTTTACCATGGCCCGATCTACCGGATCTGCCAGTATATCCTTCACAAAAAAGCCATCTATCTTCACGAAGTCTACCGGCAGGCTCTTCAGATAGGCAAAGGATGAAAGACCGCTGCCGAAATCATCCAGTGCAAACACACAACCATGTGCCTTGAGTCGGGTCATGAACTTGATGGCGCTACTGAGGCTGGCAATGGCGGCGGTTTCCGTTACTTCAAAACAGATCTTGTTGGCAGGAATACCGGAAGTCTCCAGTAGCGCTATCAATTCATTCAGGAAACTTTCGTCACCCAGGGTTTTGCCGGACAGATTGATCGTACACATACCGAGCCTGTCCAGCTCACGCGGATTCTGCTCCAGCCATTCAAATAGCGTGTGCACAACCCACCTGTCTATGCGGGTAATTAGGTCATAACGTTCGGCCGCAGGAAGGAAAACACCCGGGAGAATCAGGCGACTGCCCTCATCGCGCATCCTCACCAACACTTCAAAATGGTTCTGTGCCTTGCTGCCTGAAGGTCTGTCGTGACGGTAAATTTCAGCAATCTCCTGCTGCCACAGTTCATATCGCCCATAATCGAGCGCATTGTTCAAACGGGTAACCCAACGCATTTCCACATGTCGCAGCTCAAGCTCCCTGTCGTCATAACGGTAAATATGCAGTCGGTTACGCCCTGCTTCCTTGGCCGCATAACAGGCAGCATCTGCGCGACGCAGCACTTCTGAAATGGAATCTCCCTCTGCTGACAACACTGTCATGCCAATGCTGACACCGACCGTGAAAACCTGGTTCTGCCAGACAAAGCGGAAATTCTGTACTTTTTGCAGCACGCTCACTGCCACACGTTCGGCATTTGTGAGTGAACAGTTTTCAAGCAGCATCGCAAATTCATCGCCACCAAGCCTGGCAAGCGTGTCATCCCTGCGAACACATTTCTGCAATTCGTGGGCCAGTTGTCTGAGCAGCTCATCCCCTGCCATGTGCCCACAGGTATCATTGATTACCTTGAACTGGTCCAGATCCATATAACAAAGCACATTTTCTGTTTTGCGCTGGGCGGCAATATCAATGACTTCCTGCAGCCGGTCTTCAAACTCCCGACGATTGACCAACCCGGTCAAGTCATCGTAGGTTGCCTGATAGCTCAACTGGTTCGAGAGCTCCCGCGCTTCGGTTACATCCATCAACATACTGCAGACAATACGGTTGCCTTCCATCAGGAAGGTACTCGCACTGTAGGAAATCCAGCATAACTGGTCGCCAAGATTCATCATGATTTCCACGCCGCGACATTCCTCGCGACCGATAATCTCATCACACTCTTCTTCATCAATCCCCGAAACTGCAAACAGTGTTTGCAGGCCAAGCTTTTGCATGGCATCCCTTGAAAGCCTGAACAGGTCCGCAGCCTGTGCATTGCAGTACCTGATGACACCGGAATCAGCTTCACTGATCAGCATGGCAATAGGGGATGTGTCTGCCACCATTCTGAACCACTGCTCGCTTTCCCGAAGCGCTTTCTGCACCAGGAGCCTGTCGCTGATGTCTTTCACAAAACAGACAGCACTTTCCTTGCTCTGGAAAGAGGTTGCAGAAGACACGATTTCAACCGGGTAAGTGCTGCCGTCCTTGCGCTTGTGAAGGCTTTGCCTGGGTTGGGCGGAATCTTTTTCACTGGCACTGAAGGCAAAGTTGCTGCTGTCGGCAAATATGGGATCCAGATCACTGATGCGCATGGCCATCAGCTCCTCACGGGAATAGCCCAGCGCTTCACAGGCTCTGCTGTTGGCATACTGGATAATGCCATTACGATCGTGGATATAGATGGCATCGGAAGCTTTTTCCAGCGCAAATCTCAGCTGCCCTGTTTGCAACTCGGTTTGCCTGCGAACGGAAATGTCACGCACAAAGGCAGCATTGTAAATATCACCCCCCAGGATGCAGGCAGAAAGCGAAACCTCTACTGGAAGCAAGCTGCCTGCCTTGGTGATATGGTTTGTTTCTATAACGTAGCGGTCGCGCCTTTTTGCCCGCTC
This sequence comes from Gammaproteobacteria bacterium, assembly GCA_030831125.1. Classification (GTDB taxonomy): domain Bacteria; phylum Pseudomonadota; class Gammaproteobacteria; order Pseudomonadales; family Pseudohongiellaceae; genus CAILUG01. The sequence continues at coordinate 52,820 of JAURLQ010000010.1, read as the reverse complement.
CCTGAAAATTTCCGGACTCGAGGCTGGATAATCCGGATCCAGGTCGCTGATATTCATGCCAAGCAGTTCTGACTCTGAATATCCCGACTGGTTTACCGCCATGTCGTTGACATAAAGAATGCTGCGATTTTCATCAAAGATGTAAACAGCGTCATTGGCCATGTCCAGCAGAAAGGCGAGGATGGGTGAAGAAAGGGAAAAACCGCTGTCTCCCTGCGGCTCAATCGGCAGATGCCCAGTTGCAGATACCTGTATTTCAGGCAACTTGCTATCCGACATGTAAACCCCTGTTCAGACCGGGAACTGCATTGGTGCCAGTGTTCTCCTTTTGAATTGACAGCCCATGCACATTTCCCGGTTAAAACAAATACCGGGCTGTCCAGGCTTGCTGCCCCATGCTACCGATGGTCTCTCCGTGCTTTTGTGGCCAGTCGAAGGCCATGGATGTCAGCGTAATGCCAGCTTCACACGAAACTGTGGCTATTGTAGGCATGTGTTGGGGGTGAATTCCAACAACCTTCGCCTCCATCAACAATAAAAAATCCATATACCACTGACCGGCCCTACCGATTGAGAGCACACTGACAGAACTTTGATGGCTTTATGAAAGCAGTTGCTTCAGCAGTTGATGTTGCTGCCAGCATGCAAACCCGCAAATTTACGACACCCCGACACTCAAAGGTGCGCAGTGATAAAGGCTGCAATATTCTGCAGTTCTTCAGGGCAGACCTGATGCGCCATGTAATAACTGCGGAACTCAGGAGAGAAACCCAGTCTTTCAAGCTGTCGCCTGCTGTTACGACCCATACTGATGGGAATAACCGGGTCTGAAGTGCCATGGCAGATCAACACAGGCAGGCCGGCATTCGCAGGATGCACTTCAATTGCCTCAGCCGTCGGGAAATAAGTGGACAAGGCCACCAGTGCTGCCAGCGGTTTGTCATAGGTAAGGGCAGCCTGATAGTTGACAGCACCACCCTGGGAAAATCCGGCCAGTATGATCCTGTCGCCAGGGATTCCCCTTTCTATTTCGCGATCAATCAGGGCATGCACTGCAGCAGCAGAGGCCAGCAATTGGGCGGGGTTGAATTTGCGCTCCTCGCCGAACTCGATGATGTCATACCATGCAGGCATGACCATGCCGTTGTTGACAGTTACCGGAATACCGGGAGCGTTGGGAAAAACAAAGCGGATAGCCAGGGAGTCGGGCAGGTGCAATTGGGGTATTACTGGCTCGAAATCGTGACCGTCTGCTCCAAGCCCATGCAACCAGATTACACTGGCCGTGGCTTCCTGCGCCGGGTTGATTTCAATACAGGGCAACAATTGTGACATTTCAATAACTCCGAATCAGTGCTCCAGAGTTTGCAGCGCTTGATGATCCAGTGCAAGTGACCAGGGTTTCAGGCTGCAGCACCCTGCGTGACTTGCGGATCAAAATGTTCAACCAGATAGCGAATGATTTCGTCCGGTTGATCTATCCATTGGACACCAGTGGGGCTTTCCACTCTGAGGCAGGGAGCATGCAGGCTGCCATACTGCGATAGCAGATCGTCGCAATGCACCTGTCGTCTGCGAATATCGCAGTACTGTACATCAAGATTCAGACGATGCAGTGTATGGTGTACCCGCATTGAATCCGGGCATCCCTTGTAGTCGTACAAGCGCAGGTGTTTCAACTCCTGAGCCAGCAATCTTAGCTCCTGCTCGCTTCTGGCTATCTGTACCGGGCGGGTCATCAGAGAAAGCAAATGCACAACTACTCCGATACTGCGACGCATGATTCTTGTCATGAAATTCCGGGCAATCTGCTGAAAACAGAATGGTCTGGTTTAAAAGTGGCGGCATTATCCACACGTCATGCAGGGTTGTCGAGGCTTGAATCCATGATATTTTCCCGTAACTTTGCCAGGACAAGGCTGGCAGGCGCGTATCTGGCGGCCCTGTCTGCAAATCAGGCATACAGCCAGCAACTACAAGGATACAGACATGCATACTGATATCTGGTTTCCGGCACGCTGGAAACCTGCGGATCCTGATCTGATACAGCTATATTCCCTGCCTACCCCGAATGGCCAGAAAGTCAGCATCTGTCTGGAAGAAATGGGACTTGCCTACGAGCCACACCGCATTGATATCGGCAAGGGCGACCAGCACGACCCGGATTTCATGCGAATCAGCCCTGCCGGCAAGATCCCGGCAATAATTGATCCGCATGGCCCGGAAGACGAACCCATGCTGCTGATGGAAAGCATCGTCATACTCCAGTATCTGGCAGACAAAACCGGCACCTTCTTTCCCCCAACCTATCGTGCCCGTATTGAGGCCCAGCAGTGGCTTACCTTCCAGGCCGCCAATATCGGACCTTTCTTCGGTCAATTCGGCCACTTCTACAAGTTCGCAAAGGAACTGACCAAAGACAAATATGCGCTGGAGCGCTATACCAAGGTTTCCCAACGGCTACTGGCAACACTCAACAAACGCCTGGAAGACCGGGAATACATCATGGACGACTACACCATAGTGGACATGTCCATGGTGCCCTGGGTGGAAACCCTGGCAGGCTTCTACGACGCCTGGGGCTATCTCAACATGCGCAATTTCGGCAATGTGGAGCGCTGGCGCAAACAGGTAACAGCAAGACCTGCTTATCAGCGCGGCAAGGATGTGTGCGGGATGCAAACGGTCAAGATGTAAACCAACCGTTTACTGTCACCCCTGTATCAATGGAAGCCCCGCAACAGCAGGTGCGGGGCTTTACTGCAGTCAGCTATGAATTAGTCGTAGTAACCGGCGGGGTCCCACCAGGTAAAGAAATTGGAGGTTTGCTCAACGGCATAATAGTAGGCAGCGATGACTTCGGAACCTTCCATAGAACCACCAACCACACCAAAATCCCACCACAGACTCCAACCACCTGAGACCTCATCCAACTCTTTCAGGTTTAACTCTCTCATTTTGACACTCCTTGTCAAGCCAGAGACTAAAGGGATTACTACTTACCCATAACAGCCACTCTGGTATTGGTCTGTTATTTTTTTAAAGTCTGCTAAAAATTATTGCAGCAAAATTATATCCCGCATGCCCAAATATGGCAGGAAGCAGTGAGTCAAATTTAACTCTTAAAATTCCCGCCAAAAACGACATTGCAGATATAGAAATAATAGAAACCCAGTATCCTTTCAGAAAAATTTGAAAATGAACAACCAGAAAAAGGATGGATGCAATCATTGCTCCAGCAAAGTCACCAAAACTGTTTTTCATTCCAAGAAAGATCAATCCACGAAATACAAATTCCTCTACAAGTGGCGCCACAATTACCACTATTATTAGAAGCATTAACCAGATTGAAATGCTTGACCGCCTGGACAAAAGAATCAAAGAATCCACTTCCATCTTTTGAGACGGAGGAAAAAGCTGGAAAAGCACTCCACCTTGAAACAAAACTATTAAAAACCCCAATCCAAATGATAATGAAATTGAACTTAAAGAAGTCTTAGTGAAACCACTTATATTCAGGACACCTTGAAAATCAGAAACATGCATCTCATATTTGACCAACAGAAAAATCAAAACCCCTGATAGAATAGTTGATAAAAGCAAGACTAGAACCTGATAAATTTCATCAGTACCATCCCTATATTTTTCTTCCAAAAAATCACCAGAAAAATTTCCGTATAAAAAGTTGATCAAGAATGTGACCAAAGGCAGAAAAGTAGCAAAAACGAAAAACACGCCCAATGCATCTCTATAATCAAATTTCCCAAACCTTCTAGAACCAAAGCCATTATTCAAATTCAGCACTCCAAAGGATTCTAGAGACATATAAAGTTGAAGTTACTACTAATTCAAAAGTAGCAGAGGATGTAAATCCCGCCAGTAATTCTCCGGCAGGAGTTTTTCAGGAAAAATGGAATCTCAGGACTTGCTGACCAGCTGGTTTCTGACTCTGGACTGGATACGCCGCACCCTGTCCGGGTCCAGCCGCAAATCAGCCTCGCCACTGCGGACATAGGTACCTGTTAGAGGATCATTGCCGATATAGACTGGCCGCAGATAGACCGGTGCCTGCGGCACATTGATATGTACAAGGGACTTGCCATCGATAACAACGATACCGATGCTGTCGATACACAGTACGTTGGCGCTCACCAGCCCGGGATTGTTCAGCCCCGCCATGAACTCATCCACCACTTTCTGCGGATTGGGTATTCCGGCCAACTCATACTCTGCAGGCCCCAGTTCCCGCAAGCCAAGGAAAATGTCGCCGCCATTGGTGTTGGCAAAGGCGCTGTAGGTTTCCCACACATCTTCCGGCAAAGCGCCTTCCCCATGCCTGCCAAGCGCCAGCTTGCATTCGATTTGCCATGTTTCCTTCAGGGCATTGATGTCATCCAGAGTGTGCAGTGCTGTCATAAATGCTGGCTGACAGGTCCATATACACAACTGCGCCACGCTGGCATATACCTCATGAACTGCATGGTTGCCACTTCAGACGCCCTGTTCCAGCAACCACTTCTTCAAATGGGGCAGTGGTACTGCACCAGACATGCGGGCCATCTCTCTCCCGTCGCGGAACAGGATCAGCGTGGGAATGGAGCGGATACTCCACAGTCCTCCCAGTTGCTGTTCTGCCTCTGTATTGAGCTTAGCAAAACGCAAACGTGGTTCCAGCTCTGCAGCTGCCTGTTCGAAAACCGGCGCAAAGCCCTTGCAGGGCCCACACCAGGGCGCCCAGCAGTCCACCAGCACCGGCACACTGTTGTTGCCGATTACTGCGGAAACATTGTCCGAGTTGATTTCTATGGGATGCCCCTGCAGCACCTGAGCCTTGCAGCGCCCGCATTTGGGATGATCATTGATCCGGTTCGCTGGAATCCGGTTGGTAGTGTTACAGGCAGCGCAGGTTAAATTGACAGTACTCATATCATGTTTTGACTTTCTTGTTTTTCTGACATTCTGGAAAAGTGGAAACCAACCAAGTCCGGGAAGCTCTGAACAACCCCATGATGACCGACTTTTCAACCCAAGAGTGCAAGTATATGCCGATCAGCTTCCTGCCGCTGCAATTGAGCTACCACGACCAAATATTGATAACGGTCAAATTCCCCCGTCCGTTTGAAATGCATACTGAAAACAGCTACAGAAACAAAAGACACTGGCGGTATTACGGGAGCTTATCTTGACTGGCGCAAACGAAAATCGCTCGACCCAACCAAAGGACAGGCCGGCTGCACACGGCCCCAACGCCAGGCAAAGCCTTGCGCGTGTTTTACCTCTGACCCTTCTGGTAGTCATCATCATGGCAGTGGTGCTGCTGCCAGGCATACTCTCGGAAGACAGTGAGTTGCCCCAGATCACCACAATCGATGTTGCCCCAATAGCAGATATTCCGGCAGCGCTTCCGGAACCGGTACAGGCGTTCTCAACCGGCGCACTGGAAGATCTGAGAGCCAGCCCGCTTGAAAACCTGACCATTGATCCACAGCCTCTGCTGCTGGAACTCCTGCCAGATGACACAGAAGTGGCTACTGCTCCGGACGAACCCACGCAAGCAGAACCTGCGCCGGACATGCAGGAAGAAACAGCGCCCCTCGCACCCGAAGCGCCCTTTTCAGTAGGAGAAGCCCTTGCCCGATACCTGCTGGTCATCCGGGAGCAGCTGAACAGTGAATACGTGGCCAACTGCATTCGATATCGCAACCGTAACGGGGCTGGTGCCGATTGCCCGACAGACCCTGCCATTGCAGTTGCAAGCAGTTACCAGGAAGAAAAGGCGCTGGTGGATGAGCTTTTTGCCATCATCACACGTGAAGGGGAATATGCACGGATCAGCAGCCGTCTGGCACAGGAAAATGAAACGCTCAACTCGATCCTGTCTGCACCCGACAACCCGGTGGCTGCCTTGCAGGCGAGTACCAAACTTGCGCTGAACAACGCCTACCTGAATTACCTGAACGGCAATCCGAATCCCGATGTGGTCAGGCTCAATACCATGAACAATTTCGTCAACGACTACAACCGGACAATAATGGCCGGACCCACCCAGTTCCAGTGTCAGGGTGGCCCCTGCGATTATGAATTTACCGGTATCGGAGAAAAGTAAGGCAAGGGGTCATGGTTCAGACAAGCTGCCCCCTTGCCTGCAAGCTGCTATTCAATAATGGCCTGCATAACGGCATTCTCGAATTCCGGCCGCATTTCGCGGATTGGCGTTTGAATCATCATTACCGCGACGATCTCTTCCTTTGGATCAATCCAGAAATGGGTCCCGTACACGCCACTCCAGCCAAAACTGCCATTTGAAATGCGATGGTTGCCGGCAATGGCATCTTCAATCACCCGCATGCTCAGACCAAAACCTTCCCCCGGATTGCGGCCGGGAAAGGAAGCCGGAATATGCACACTGGACATCAGATCGACAGTACGCGGGGATAGCAGGCGCTTTCCATTCAGCTCACCGCCGTTGGCCAGCATCTGGGCGAATTTTGCATAGTCATCAGCGGTTGATACCAGCCCGCCGCCACCGGCAAAGTACACTTTGGACGACATCGACATGGAGTTCTGGTTCTTCACCATCTGCCCATTGTTATAGCCATAGGCGGTTACCAGCCTCGGCATCTGGTCATCGCTGGGCCAGTGACTGGTCTGGGTCATGCCAAGCGGGGTAAAAATACGCTGGTCGAGGAACTGGTCCAGCGGCATGCCTGAAGCCACCTCCACCACCCGTGCCAGCACATCGAAACCATCGGAGGCGCTGTACATCCAGCGGGTACCCGGCTGGAATTCCAGCGCCGACTGCGCCACCCGAGGCAGATAGGTGGAAAGTGTGTCTTCGGGTTGGCGGCGTCCAGCCTCCCTTACGCCACTCTGCCCCATCGGGCCGCTTGAAAGGCCGGAGGTATGCGTCAGCAGATCCTTCACGGTGATATCGCGCTGGGCAGGTACGGTATAGAAACTGATGGGGTTGTCAGCTGTGGCGGGCGCCAGCAGCATAGCTGTGTGTTGATTGCCGAACTCCGGAATAAAAAGGGAAACCGGGTCATCAAGACGCAGCTTGCCTTCCTCCAGCATCATCATTATCGCTGTGCCGATCACCGGCTTGGTCATGGAGGCCAGCCGGAACACTGAGTCCCGGCTCATCGGTTGCCTGGTTTCCACGTCCATGGTGCCTTGCACATCGGTATAGACAATCTGCCCCCTGCGGGCGACCAGCATCACTGCTCCGGATATTTCGCCGGCATTGATGTGTGATTGCACCAGTGTGTGGATTCTGTCCAGGCGCTCCTGTGACATACCCACCGCTTCCGGCCGGGCCGATGGCAGTGTTTCAGCCGCCCATGCAGGCAGGGCAACGAAGGTTGCCAAAATCAGATAATGAAAAAATCTACGTAATTCCATAACAAGTTCCCCCTGTTGAAATTTATGCTGATGGAGCATACCACTACATTTCATATGTGCCACTTCAGTATTATCGCTGCTACCCACTGAGCATACACTGCGGAATTCATTACATGTTATTGTTGTGTCGTTGTGGGGCCGACCTTGACTGACATGAACAAGGCCTGCAATTCCCCATCATCTTGAGCACAAGGAGGCACTTCAGGACACTTGGCTGCTGCGCACATTTTTGTCCTGCCACAGTAGCCTTAAGAAAGCATAGTCTTTATCCTTGCGGCCCCTTGATTGACAGATACCCAGAGTTGTTCGGGAGCACTCAATGCCAGCAAAAGTATTCATAGACGGCGAAGTCGGCACCACCGGCCTGCAGATCAGGGAAAGACTTGCTGCGCGCAAGGACATTACCCTGCTGTCCATACCCAATGAACAACGCAAGGATCCCCATGCCCGTGCCGGTTATCTGAACGAAGCGGACATCGCGATTCTCTGTCTGCCGGATGAGGCTGCCAAAGAGAGTGTCGCACTCATTGCCAGCACCCATACCAGAGTAATTGATGCCTCTACTGCCCATCGGGTCAGCCCTGACTGGGTGTACGGTTTCGCAGAAATGGATGTCGGTCAATCTGCAGAAATTGCCTCTGCCACCCGGGTTTCAAACCCCGGCTGCTGGCCTCAGGGACTTATTGCCGTGTTGCGTCCGCTGATAAATGCGGGGCTGTTGCCTGCCAACCATCCGGTGAGCGTGAACGGTATTTCCGGCTATTCCGGTGGTGGCAAGAGCATGATTGCAGACTACGAGCAGATGGGGAATAAAGCCCCCATATTCCTGCCCTACGGGCTCGGCTTCAATCACAAGCACCTGCCGGAAATGAAAACCTACGGGAAACTGGCTTCGCAGCCACTGTTCATGCCTGCGGTAGGTAATTACTGTCAGGGTATGCTGACTTGTGTGCCGCTACAGCTGGACAAGCTTACTGTAGCCCCGACTGCCCGGGACATCCATGCGGCACTGGCTGATCACTATGCAGCAATTCCCGGCGGGTTTGTGGAAGTTTCCCCTCTGGAACCTGTACAGCGAACAGAACAGCTGGACCCGCAAAGTCTCAATGGCACCAACCGCATGCGTCTGCATGTTTTTGGCAATGATGACAAAAGACAGGTGCTCTTGTTGGCTGTCTATGACAATCTTGGCAAAGGTGCGTCTGGCGCAGCAATACAGAACATGGACCTGATGCTCGGGGTCGATCCCGCCACCGGGCTTTAAAGGGGTCAGAGCCATTTGATCAGCTCCCTTTGATTGATATGCCATCATGACAATTCATCGATCAAATGGCTCTGACCCTTTTGATTTTCCGATAACCGAAGTCATTCCGCAGATCAGGGAAACCCTGCGATCACACACCCGTCTTGTTCTTGAAGCCCCTCCCGGGGCCGGCAAAACCACGCAAGTGCCGCTCGCCCTGCTCAATGAGGCCTGGTGTCAGCACAGGAAAATCCTGATGCTGGAACCTCGTCGCGTGGCTGCCCGTGCTGCGGCAAACTTCATGGCCAGACAGCTCAATGAAGAGATTGGCAATACCATCGGCTATCGCATCCGTTTTGAAAACCGTGTTTCTGCAAACACCAGAATTGAAGTGGTTACCGAGGGCATCCTTACCCGCATGCTACAGGACGATCCATTGCTTGAAGAAGTGGGTGCCATCCTGTTTGATGAATTCCATGAACGCCATCTGAGCAGCGATCTCGGACTGGCCATGGCGCTCGATATACAACAGCAGGCAAGACCGGATCTGCGTCTGGTGCTGATGTCTGCAACACTGGATGGTGAACGACTGGCCAGTTTTCTTGATGCAGAACGAGTAAGCAGTGCAGGCAGGGCCTATCCGGTTGAAACCTCACACTTCCCACCATTACGCAATGAAGATTCCCTCGCCCAGGCCCGGCGTGCCATACAGCATGCGCTACAGGCTCATGAAGGTGACATCCTGGTGTTTCTGCCCGGCTTTCGCGAAATCAGCCAGCTGCAGCAGGCACTGGGAAATATCAACGCCGAAACAATCCTGCTTTACGGCGACATGCCCATGGAAATGCAGAATGCCGCTCTTGCTGCAGACCCCCACGGCAGGCGACGCGTGATATTGGCCACCAATATTGCTGAATCATCAGTCACACTGCCCGGTGTAAGGGTAGTTATCGATACCGGCCTGGCACGTGAGCCGCGCTTCGATCCTGTTTCGGGATTTTCGCGACTCGACACCGTACATATATCCAGAGCCTCAGCCGACCAGCGCAGCGGGCGCGCCGGTCGCACTGCAGCAGGTTGGTGCTACCGCCTGTGGGATACAGCCCGCAGACTGGATGCCTCCCGCAATCCGGAAATCAATACCACTGATCTTTGTGCCCTTGCCCTCGAACTGGCGGCATGGGGTAACGACAAGTTGCGTTTTCCTGATTCTCCTCCAACAGGAACACTGGCTGCATCACGGGATCTTCTGGTGAACCTTGGTGCCTTGCATCCCGATCACAGCATTAATGATCATGGCCGGAAAATGCTTTCGCTGGGTACTCATCCACGACTGTCAGCCATGCTGCTTGCCGCCAGAAATGCCCAGGAGCAAGCACTTGCCTGCGATCTGGTTACGCTGTTGGAAAATCGCGACCCGTTTTCCGGTAACAGTGGTGACGATATTTACAGCAGATGGCAGGCGCTGGCCGGTGATGTCAGGTCAGGCACACTGAATCGATTGCGCCAGAGCGCTGCGCAATGGCGCAAACGTACCGCTTGCAGACATGCGCCCGTAACGCAATGCAGTGCGCGGGAACTGGGTGATCTGTTGATCCACGCTTTTCCCGACAGGATTGCCCGACAACACCCGGGCAATGCGCGGCGCTATCAATTGAGCAACGGACGCAGTGCCCGCCTGATGGAAGAGAGCAAACTGTCCGGAGAAGCCTGGATCGTCGTCAGTGAACTCAGAGTGGAGAGCAAAGAGAGTCTGGTTCTGAAGGCTGCACCGGTTGATGAGTCACGCCTGCATGAAGATTTTCCCCGGCGTTTCACTGAACAGGACTACACTTATTGGGATGACCGTGAAAAAGCGCTGCTGTGCAGGCGCGAATTACGTTTTGACCGTATCGTGCTGGATTCGCGCCCAGCAGGAAATCCAGATCCCGCCCAGGCAGCCGCTGCGCTGTGCGACGCGGTTTCTGTCCATGGCCTCAATTGCCTGCCCTGGCCAGAAAAGCTGCAGCAGTGGCGCACCAGGGTGAACTGCTTGCGACTGTGGCTTGATGACCCTGTCCTGCCTGACCTGCCTGACCTGTCTGATCAGGCTTTGCTGGCCAACAGACAACAGTGGCTCTTGCCTGCCTTTACAGGCAAGTACCGGCTCGACAGCCTGAGCAAAGATGAACTGGAAAACGCCCTGATGAGCCTGATCGACTGGCCCACGCGCAAGCTCATCGACACCCTGGCACCCGTTCGTATCCAGGTGCCCTCCGGACTGGAGCGGCCGATAAGCTACAGTGAGGAAATGGCACCTGTACTTGCTGTAAAACTGCAGGAGCTCTTCGGGCTGGCCGAAACACCCCGTATTGCCAATGACAAGATAGCCCTGACCTTGCACTTGTTATCTCCCGGCGGTAAACCCCTGCAGGTTACCCAGGATTTACGCAGCTTCTGGGAAAACACCTACCCGCAAGTGAAAAAGGAAATGAAAGGACGCTATCCCAGGCATCCCTGGCCGGATGATCCCTGGACTGCCCGGGCCACTCACAGGGCCAAGCCCCGCAACCCGCATTGAAGTGTTGATCACGGTAAATTCACACTTGTTTACATTTACAGCCTGCTTTTACATTTTTCGCACAGACGTCCTTGCACGCCCATGAGAAGCTGACGCTTGTCACGCTTGTTCAATTCGAGGAATCCTGCAATGAAAATGCTCAAACCCATGGCTCTGGTACTTGCACTGTCGGCCATTGCTGCACAAACGCAGGCACAACCTGCTGTTTACCGGGGCGGCACATTGACCATACCTGCTGGCGTTCTGGTTTCAGAAACCCGTAAACAGTATTACGCAGATATCGTGTTGGAAACAGACAGCAGCGGCAACCTGGAACTGGTTTCTGCCAATCCGTTGCCGAAGGTCATGGTGAATACTGTTGATGCAATGGTCTCCGAAGATATTGGTAAAACAACTGTTGTTCTGTCAGTTGCAGGCAACAAATCGGTACCCTGCACCATCCTGCAGAATGCAGCTGTAGTAAGGGAAGATGCCCATTTCTCGGTAATTCTGGCAGAAAGTGTGTTGGGCCCTGCAGAATCCTGCATTGCGGTCCTGGATCCCTTCACGCTGGATATACCACTTGATGTCAGTGGTTTGAGTGCGGGGACTTATACGGTTGATGTGAATGGCATGGAGGTCTCGTTTGATCTCTCTGTCGATGCACCCTGATTCTTCAGGTGGGCACGCACGCGTGCCCCTGCATTAAGAAGACCGCTGTCAGAAGATAGACAACAGATACGATACATCCGATCTGTGGGCGTAGGGGTCGGCTTGCCGACCCCTATTGAACTCAGTCTTCCGGCACTTCATCAACATCAAGCTGACCACTGAGCCTGCGGGTAATATGCGACCAGCACATCCCGATGGTCAGCAGAATAGCAAGGAGCACTTCAATCATCCAGGTCATGGCTGTGGCGTTGTCCATACTCAGCCAGCCCCAGTAGATCAGTAGCCAGAGCAGACATCCCAGCAGGGCGCCGGAAGCAACAATGCCAATGAAGCCAAGTGAATTCATTGTAGCCTTGAGATAGATTCCCCATCCGATCAACAGGGCAATACCGCTGAGTATCTGGTATGGGGAACTCATATCCAGACTCTGATACACCCAATGTACATAGGAAGTACCGCTGGGATTGTAGGTGAGCATTACCAGCAGCAAGGCGAAAAGAAAGCGCAGTGCTGCGCCGGTTGCGGTAAGTGTCATGATTACCTCTTGCTTGTCGTGAGTCTATTCTTCGCGAACCTGACCTTCCAGATACAGCCAAACACCATGGCTGCGCTGGAACAGTGAAAGTTCATGATGCACATGTACCTTGTCATCACCTGGAACCTTGTAGCTGGCCTTGAACTCAACCCTGCCCATATCGCCTTTCTGCTCGGCACGAATGATATCCAGCTTCTGCCATTGCAGATTGTCGTTGGTCAGGTCGGCAGGCCTGACTTTCTGGAGTGTGGCAGGATGCCAGGTGCGGGCAAGAAATTCACGGTTGTCTCCTGCTCCAAGGGCATAGGCACAGTAACGGGCCCTTACCATCTGGCGAACCGATCTGGGTTTTTCCTTGCGCTGCAAAAATGGTTCGCAGCATTGGCTGAATGGTTTTTCACTGCCACAGCGGCAGGGATTTTTTACTACTGTCTGGCTCATTTGGGTATCCGGTCTCTACTTCAGCTGCCTTCAGTGCGTATGGCATGCAGCGTGCAGATGGCAACATAAACCAAGTGAGGTATCAGAGTAAAATCCCGATTACAGTGAATTGTCAGGAAAACGGGAAGACCGGTCTTGCCAGCCAGGGAGAATCTTTTCTGACGGGAATCAGATCAGGGGGCTTGCAGCTTGCTGATCAGGCCCCTGAGTGCCGGAAACATGATTTCTGCCAATGGACATGGATGCAATCCTGGACAAATGCGTATAGGTCAGGCCGGTCTCTTCATGCCACTGGTTGAAGGCTTGCTGAATCTGGCTCAGGTCGCGTTTGCTGCTTGGACTGTCTGCAATCGCAAGCCCACTTGCCTTGAGCCTGGCAGTGACATCAGCGCTGAGGATAAAACCATCCTTGCCCATGAAACGGATGAAATACATCCCTGTGTTGCCACCCAGGCGTGAACCTTCCTGCTTGAGCCAGGACATCAGGCCGATCTGGTCACTGGCTGGCCACTGTGAAAATATCTTGCCGAAACTGCCGTGTTCCTGCGCTGTTTGCCAGACAAAATGAGCATTATCGAGCACTGTTTTTATCTTGGAGCCGTTGCGCACAATGCGCGTGTCCGTGACATAGGCATCCCATTGCTCGGGAGACAGGTGAGCAAGTCCCTTTGGGTTGAATCCGTGAAAGGCTTCTTCAAAACCATTCCACTTGTGCTCTATGACCTTCCAGTTGAATCCGGCCTGAAAGACACATCTGGTCATCATGCTTAGGTAGCGGTCATCACCGATGGCAGCAAGTTTTTTCGGTGACAGCGGTTTGTGCTTGCCAAGCAGCTTTTCAAGTACGGCCTCGCCACCCTTGCGCTGTGCGGCCAGTTGGTAAATTTCACTGAATGGGGTGAGAGTCATGGCAAGCACCTTGCAGCCTTGTCGAAACAGGAATCAGGGTAGTCGAATGCAAGAGAATTACAAAATTATCCGTTTAGGAATCGGGCGCACGGATGTGCGCCTCTACCGTCACAGATCGAGTTTTGCGCAATAGCGCACATGTCTGAGGGCTTATTGTGCTGACAGCAGACTTTCTATCAGGGCAGCAGTATCCAGATGCTGGTCGCCTCCAGAACCCCTGCCAAAACGCCCTGCCCTGCCCATGGCGGCATCGAGTACGGTGCTGCCACCGTTGTCCTGATGTTGCAGATTGGCACCATTTTCTGCCAACAGCTGCACAACACTGTTCCAGCCATTGGTCGCTGCACCGAAGATTGCTGTTTGACCAAATTCTTCTACGGCATTCGGGTTTGCACCAGCATCAAGCAGGCGTTTGGTTACTTCATACGACTGGGCTTCATCCCGGAAGCGGCCACGGGTATCAATGGCACTCTGCCGGTAACCTGCTGCAACTATCAAAGGTGTTACACTATTCTCGTTCGGCAGTTCCACATTCGCTCCATGGCTGATGAGCAGATCGACCACTGGCAGATCGCCACCCCTGGCCGCCCTGAACAGCGCAGTACTCCCGGTGCGCAGCAACTGGTCAGCACCACGATCAGGCCCCAGAGCCCTGTAAGGAGGAAACAGTTTGAGCTGCAAATTCGGGTTGGCCCCCTTTTCCAGCAACAAGGCTATGATTTCCACAGGAGTGGTCAGATCTGCAGAAAGGCGATCCGCGCGGCCGCCATGTGGCAGCGTGTTGTAATCCACCGCTGAATACAGAGGCGAACGCCCCCAGATGTCCCATTTGTCCACATGTGCGCCTGCTTCAATCAGCAGCTTCGCCGAATCCCAATGTGCATTGAGATTCGCCATGACCAGCGGCGTAATGCCATCGGGATCTGCCATATTGATGTCGGCACCAGCGGCTATCAACTGCTCGGTGCAAGCCGTGCAACCTTCACGCACTGCATACAGCAGCGGGGTAAGCCCACCAGCCGGCAATACCTTCATCCGGGGCTCGGCAGTGACCTGACGTTCCCAGTCATTGGGACGTGATCTGGCATTCACGTCAGCACCATGATCTATGAGCATGCTTACTACTTCAGGCTGATTCTGGGCAGCAGCCCACATCAGTGCCGTCTGCCCGCGCCACTGCTCCACTGCATTGACATCAGCACCGGCATCCAACAGCACCTGCAATGCTGGCGTATTACTGGTCCTGGCCAGAATCATCAGGGCCGTCTGGTCATCCGCTGTGCGTTCATCCACTTCAGCACCAGCTGCCAGCAACAGTTCGATAATTGCAGGGTTACCGGTGAGCGCCGCCTGGGAAAGTGGTGTGGCACCATAATCATTACGTGCGTGTACATCGGCATCGCGCCTGATCAGGGAACGCACCAGTGCCTCGTCGTTGTAATACACCGCCCAGTGCAGGGCAGTTGTGCCGTCAGACCGGGACTGGTTCACATCGGTACGTCTGCCGACAAGCTCAAGTGCCGCTGCTGTTTCGCCACGGCTGGCAAGATCCAGCAACTGCAGCTCGTTACCATCCTGAGCCTGCGCAACAGGCCAGCAAATTGCGAGCATTGTTGCCAGCACACTGTTTCTGGATATCGACATTTTCATAAGCATCTACCGTTTGCGGACCTGATCCTACACTTCAGCGATCAAACCCGTGGCATCTCCCATGTCTTCAATGGGGACATTGAGGCGATCCAGAATCGTCATCATCAGATTGGCCACTGGCGTGCGTTCTGCTGTCATGATGTGCTGGTTGCCCTTGATGTTGCCACCTGCCCTGCCAATGATGAGCGAAGGCAGGGGCCAGTGATCGTGGGCATTTGAGTTACTCATGTTGCTGCCATAAAGGATCATGGCATTGTCCAGCATGCTGCCGTTATCGCCGTCAGGCAATGCCGCCAGTTTGTCTATGAAATCTGCCATCACCCGACTGTGGTATTCCTGGATGCGCAAAAGTCGCGCAATCTTGTTGGCATCATTCTGGTGATGGGACAACGGATGGAAGGCATCCGAAACACCCACATGGTTATAGGTCTGATTGCTTACTTCTGCGGCAAGCATCATGTTTGCAATGCGCGTGATGTTGCCCTGATAGGCCAGCAGTATCATGTCCAGCTGCAGCTTCAGGTGTGAATCGAAATCACCAGGCATTCCCTGCGGCGCATCAGGCAGCGCCATATGGGACAGATCATGCTCAGCAGTTTTCTGAACCCGCCGTTCCACTTCACGCACCGTTTCAAGATAGTCACCAAGCACAACACGGTCAGCGGCACCAAGCTGTCGGTTCAGCTCAGCAGTTTCCTCGATCATGAGGTCCAGAATACTGGCCGTTTGTTTGCCTATGCGTTCACGCTCTGCCGCATTGTCGCCCACCCCGAAAAGTGCCTGGAACAGTTTGCGGGGATTGTTTTCCATCGGCAGTGGAGTACTGGGCGTCCGGAAGGAGATGGTGCCGGCATAGCTGCAGCCGTAGGCCCTGTCGCATGATCCTGCAGCACCACTGGTTTCAGTGGCCACCTCAATGGAAGGCAGAGGTGTATCCTGGCCAATATATCTTGCCGCAACCTGGTCTATGGTAATGCCACCATAGGGTTCATGACTGACACGTGGAGCCGCACCGGTAAGCCAGGTGCCCGGCGTAATGGCATGCACCGGTCCATAGGCACGTTTGTTTTCGAGATTGGAAACAACCGTCATATGCGACTGGTATTTTTCAAAAGGTGCCAGCAATGACTTCAGATCAAAATCGCTGCCCACCTTGTCAGGTGTCCAGTTGCTCATGACCGCACCATGGGGCACATAGAAAAACCCCAGGCGAGGCGGAGATTTTGCAGCTGTCTGGGCAAGTGCAGTACCGGCCGGAATCATCGCATCCAGCAAAGGCAGGCTGACTGCAGCTGCAGCGCTGCGCAAAAAGGTCCTTCTTGGCAGATGTTTCCTGGTCATGTACATGATGGGTCTCCTTATCTGCTGCCCACCTGCAGCACAGAGTCTGCAGGCACGGTCATCAACTGGAACTGATCACTGGTGATAATACCGTTTATGATCGAGGAAAAACTGTAATTGTCTGCTGCCGCCACATCCACAATGCGGCGCACTGCCGGCATGTCGTGTGCTTCCACACCACGCCCGATGGCATACATCAGCAACTTCTCGGTGAACACCTGGGCAAACTGCTCAGGACGCTCAACCAGCGCGGCACGCAATTCATTCACGCCATTGATCGGCTGGCCATTGGCAAGCCGGCCGCTGGCATCAATGGGCACGTTCCCGGCATCACTGTCACGATCACGCCATTCGCCGATGGCGTTGAAATTTTCCAGTGCCAGGCCCAACGGATCCATGACATCGTGGCAGCCGGCACAGGCGGGGTTGTCGCGATGCTGCTCAAGTCGTTCACGCACCGTCAATGAAATCGTGGCGCCCTCCGGGGTTTCCGGAAAAGCCTCCACATTGGGTGGCGGTGTGGCCGGTGGAACACCCATCAGGTTTTCCATGATGAAGGCACCACGAATAACCGGTGTTGTCCTGTTGGCATAGGACGTCACCATCAACACGGCACCTTTGCCAAGCAAACCACTGCGCGCCTCGCTGGCAAGCTCCACCTTGCGGAAACGATCGCCCTTTACGTCGGTTATGCCGTAATGCAAAGCCAGATCTTCGTTAAGCCAGGTCTGGTTTGAAGTGAGCAGTTCTGTGATCGAAACATCCTGACTGATCAGATCACCAACGAAGTACCGAATCTCATCACGGAAGGCATCAAGCAGCCCTCGACGATAATTCGGAAACAGTTCCGGATCGGGATCGATATTGTCGAGCTCACGCAATCGCAGCCACTGGAAAACAAAGTTTTCCACGAGCGACTGTGACCGTGGATCGGCAAGCAACCTGCTGACCTGCTCAGACAGATTGCTGCCCTTGCGAAGCTCACCTTTTGCCGCAATGTCGATCAGTTGCTGGTCCGGGGGGGAACTCCACAGGAAAAATGAAAGACGGGAAGCCAGTTCAAGATCATTGATCGCCACTATGTCACCAGGCTTGCTATCAGGTGCAGGCACTTCGGCACGGAACAGGAACCTGGGGCTGGTGAAAATTGCCATCATGCCATTCTTGATACCGCTGTCGAAATCACCTTGCTCCCTGCCCTGGGCAAAGAAGCGCATGGGAGCGACCAGATCTTCATCAGTAACCGGACGACGATAGGCCTGCTTTGCCAGGTTGGCGAATATCTGTCTGGCGCAGTCGATTTCCTGACTTGCTGCGCCCGGCTCGCAAATCATGACTTTCTGGCGACTCTCGGTATTGATCACGCCACTGGTGCGAATCGGACCATTGATCTGTACACCAGGCATACGGGCAATACGATCCATACCCCGGTTGGTATCTATGGAATGCAGTGGCTCATCAGATTCAGCGAAGCTGCGTGCCACAAAAGCCACACCAATGGCATGTTTGCCGGAAGTGACGGTAAGCGGAATATTGGCAAAGCGGCCATTGATTTCCGCTACTGCCGGCGCTTGCTCCTGATCAAGTTTACGCAGGTCTTCACCACCACCGATGGGCAACTCGAAAATACGTTCACCATCCACAGTTACCACCACAGTATGCTGATATTCCATGCCCAGGGTATAACCTGCCCCGGCCATGCGGGGGATGGAAATGGTGTATTCACCATCTACCGGGAAATTGTGTTCAACCAGCACACCCCCTCTGGTACCCAGTGGCAGACCATGCACATGACTGCTTTGATCAGAACTGTCCGAAGAATAGAAAACCGTTTCATTGCGGGGATTGGGAGAACCCACTGCCTGTTCACTGACCAGTCTTGCCGCAGCTATATACTGGTCCAGGAATGATGGGGATACTTTCAGCACACTGGCAATGTTGTCAAAACCGTCGCTGTTGTCATCCTTGGGCAGTGCCAGATCTGTTTCCAGCTCCACCCCGGTAATCTGCCTGATGGCATTTACATACTCGGTTCGGTTCAGGCGATGCAAGGCAACCCTGCCCGGATCGGGATGTTCAATGGCATGGGCATCGAGGGCATTTTCCAGACTGGTGACAAGAGCCCAACGTTCTTCAAGTGCAGGCTGTTCCTGACTGGGCGGTGGCATAACACTGCCACGCAGTTTTTTCAGAGCCAGCTCGAACAGCTCGGCATTCTCTGCCACATCTTCAGGTGTCAGCAGGGAAAAATCCCGCCCCCCGGCGTAATCATCAAGGTTGTGACAGGTCATGCAGTAAGCTTCGAGCACAGGCCACTGCTGTTCGAGATCCTGCAGTGCAGTTTGATAATCGGGCACCTGTGCCCTGACCACGCCAGTGCCCAGCATCAGCATGGACGCCATGCCAACTGCAAAGGCCAATCTGCGTTTTGCCACGATCATTGCTATACCTCTTTCGTGGAAATTCATTTTTCCTGTATACCAATTTGCAACCGGGAGACGGGCGCATTGGCATGCGCCCATTCACAGATCCTTTCGAGGCAGTTCCTGATAGTTGATTCTGAGACCGTCTGTGGCATGAATGCCGCAGCCGAGCCCCCATGGATGGGTTCATGGCGCGTCGAAGAAACAACCATCAGAAACTGCCTTCTCCAGTTTATAACTTGAATACAGGGGTACATGCACACTGCTAGATAATGCCCGGTACTGCTCTGCCAGGCACGTGATACCAGGTGCCTTTGTATAGCAGTTGCAGAAACAGTTCAGGGCTGCCCCACTTTTCAGCAAATCCCTCCATGGGGTTTGACTCGCGAAACTTCTCCAGACTGCGTCCCGTCTTGAAGGCCTCTGCCACCTTGCTGTAAGCATGATCCAGCATGACTGCCTGATCCTGCAGATCAGCTTTGCCCAGCACGCCACCTGTTGCAGCAATCACTCGGGTATCGTCATTTGCCAGCTCCAGCAAACCTGCAGTGGTTTTCTGTGCGCCGCCAATCCAGCCACCGGTGACATAGTCCAGCAAGGGATAGGCATTCGTGCCCAGCATGTCACCCACCACCAGGATATCCGCATTCCTGAAATGCACATAAATATCACCATCGGTACTTCCCTGACTGATGAAACCATATTCAATGAGTTCATCACCCAAAGTCATACTGGCAACAGTGTAAAACGTGCTGTTAGCCTGGGCAGACTTTGGCAGGGGCTGATAGGTAATATCCTGCCAGGCTGCATTGATATCGATGCCCTGCCACAGGCGGGTATTTTCATGGGCAATGATGCTGACCTCTTGCGGGCCAAGCAAATGATTGAGCCCTGTCCGTTCTGGACGCCAGTTGGTATTGAACAGGGCTGCTACAGGCTTGTTCCCTGTCAGCCTGTTGATTTCACCCATCAGGGCATCAGCCCGCGCCAACGTACCGCCATCCACAATCACTATCGAATCAGGCCCTTCTGCCACCACCACATTGGCCCCGGCTCCCTGCACCAGCGTGAACCCGCCCCCAAGATCTACCGTAGCTATGCCGCTCTGTGCCTGCAAGGCCGCACTGGCTACTGTCGCCAGCACAGCCAGCAAAAGCGCCTGCCACTTGTATTTGCCTGTTCTCATGTCTGTTCGCTTTGCTTCAATCGGTCAGGGTACACAAACCCATGATTATTGTTTTTCAGCACTTGTACGCAGCAAGACCGCGATTGGTGCACTTGTATGTCATTCTACCTGCTCAATTTTGGCCTTGTAAGCTACCATGTTGACACACCGCAACCAGCCTTCCATATTCGACTGATGTCAACAATGGCCTGACGGCAGAAGGTGAAGCGTTCATCAGAACAAGGCCGCTCAACATTCCCTGCGAGAAACCACAAATTAATGAACCTTTCAAAGGCAACTCTAATCGTTATGGCTATACTCTTTGTTGCCAGTCAAACTGGCGAACAGGATTACCCGATTTTCCATGTTTTTTTTGGCGTCCGATGAACCGCTCCAGACCAAGGATTCTTCCTATGCGAAACTGCGTCATTTTCCTTGCCATGACAAGTTTAATGTCAATCGTTGCCTGCACTCCGTCTCCGGAGTCTGCGGCACTCCAGAACAGTACGGCTGCACAATCGGAAATTCCCCTTCAACCGGCTTCAGATGAAACTTTCGCCGCAGTGGATGCTGATCGCCTTATGGCTGCAGAGAACGAACCCGGGCAGTGGATGTCGACTGGACGTACCTACAGTGAACAGCATTACAGCCCGCTGGACAGTATAAACCGCAGTAACGTCAGCGATCTTGGCCTGGTCTGGTATGCCGACTTCAATATTCCACGCGGACAGGAATCAACACCATTGATGATTGATGGCGTTATCTATGTCACCACCGCATGGAGCAATGTGCGAGCCTTTGATGCACAGACCGGTGCATCATTGTGGGAATTCGACGCTGGCGTGCCTGGTGAATGGGGAGTAAGAGCCTGCTGTGATGTCGTGAACAGGGGTGCTGCTGCATGGCAGGGCAAAATCTATGTCGGCGCTATTGACGGTCATCTGATCGCAATAGATGCCGCCACCGGTGAACAGGTCTGGAAAACCGATACGCTGGTCTCACGCGACATTTCCTACTCCATTACAGGTGCACCACGTATCGTCAAGGGCAAGGTGATTATTGGTAACGCCGGTGCAGAATATGGAGTTCGTGGCTATGTTTCTGCCTACGATGCCGAAACCGGTGAACTGGCCTGGCGCTTCTATACGGTTCCAGGCAACCCGGCACTGGGCTTCGAATCCGATATCATGGAACAGGCCGCCGCAACCTGGAATGGTGAATGGTGGACACTGGGCGGGGGCGGCACGGTGTGGGATTCAATGGCTTATGACCCCGACCTCGACCTGCTCTACATAGGTACCGGTAACGGCTCTCCCTGGAATCAGGGCATACGTAGTCCAGGTGGCGGAGACAACCTGTTCCTTTCCTCGATTGTGGCGCTCGACCCCGATGATGGCTCGTATGTCTGGCATTACCAGACCACGCCGGGCGAAACCTGGGACTACACCGCAACCCAGCCCATCATGGTGGCAGACCTGAAGCTGGACGGCGTTGAAAGGAAGGTGGTCATGCAGGCGCCGAAAAACGGATTTTTTTATGTGCTGGATGCCGCTACCGGTGAATTCATCTCTGGCGAACCCTATGCAGCGGTGAACTGGGCCACAGGTATAGATCCACAAACGGGTCGTCCGATTGAAAACCCCGAGGCACGCTACGACCAGACCGGGCGCGCCTATGCTGTACAACCTTCTTCCTCCGGCGCGCATAACTGGCATCCCATGGCCTACCATCCAGGCACAGGACTGGTTTACCTTTCGGCCAGTGACAATGCACTGGTTTATGCCTTCGACCGTAATTTTGACCCGAATCCACTGGCTTCAAATCTCGGCATAGATCTGGCCGCAGGTGCAGCAGAACTTGGCCCCAATGCCACTGCCGATCTGCCCAACGGTAATGCGCTGCTGGCATGGAACCCTGTAACACAAGCACCGGGATGGCGCTTTGACAACAGCAGCAGGGCAGGAGTACTGGCTACCGGTGGAGATCTCGTGTTCAAGGGTAACGATTCGGGACTGTCTGCCTACGATGCATGGTCAGGAGAACACCTTTGGGATTCCATTGATGTCCATACCGGCGTGGTCGCAGCACCCATTACCTATTCACTGAATGGCGAGCAGTTTGTCGCCGTAGTCGCTGGCAGCCGCTCAGGCAACTACTATGCGCCTGATTATTCTAGACTGCTCGTTTTCAAACCGGGGGGCAATGAACAACTGCCCCAGGCTATTTCCTTCACAGCTCCTGAACTGAACCCGCCTCCGAGAGAAGGATCGGCAGAACAAATTGCACAGGGGCAATCCCTGTACGAGCAGAACTGTTTCATTTGCCATGCAGAACCGGGGACCGGTGGCTACCGTTCGCGAATAGGACTATTCCCTGACCTTCACTATTCAGCGGCCCTTGACAGCAGTGCATTGTTCAATGCCGTAGTGCTTGATGGTGTCCGCTCTGCAAATGGTATGGTCTCGTTTGCAGAAGTACTGGACGAGGATGCAGCAGAAGCCATCCGGGTTTTCCTGATTGATGGCGCCAACACACAGTTGGGCAAATGAGAATGTCATTATTTTGGCAAAATCTGCTTGAGTATTGATACCAATATGAAATTCCCTGCCCACTGAACAGGGACACACCCCCTGATCACTGGACCTCATGGCTTCAAAGTTCTAGCCTTTGTGTTGCTTGTCCATGTTTTCCCTGAAAAGAAAGTGAAAACCATGACAATTAAACACAAGAAATGCAGATATATTTTTTTGATTTTGCTGCCCCTGTTTTCGTCGGCTTCCCCGCTTGCAGCTGATATTTCAGGAGTTGTATATGGTCCAGAACGTCGTTCCTCCACAAATTTGAATCCTGCGGGAACTGTAAAAGAAAAGCCTGCCCTTTCTTTAGGCTTACCTGATAACCAGCTACGCATTGAATCCCGGATAAGAGAACTTGAACAATCCGGTGGAGCCTATGCCGGGGACCTGATCGAATCCTATCTTGATCTGGGCAATGCCTATTCAGCACAGGGCAAACATGAAGAGGCGATTTCCGAGTACGACAAGGCACTGCAGTTGACCCGCATCCACAACGGATTGACACACCCTGGTCAACTTCCTGTACTTGAAACAATGATCAACACCGGCCTTGAACTGCAGTCCTGGGAAACTGTTGACCGCAATGTCGCACTTTACTGGCATGCTGCCAGCCGCCATTTCCAGCCTGGCAGCCAGGAACGTCTGTATGCGCTTGAACTTCTGGGCTCCTGGCATGACATGGCTGCCACAGAAAATTTGATGCCGAACATGCTCTCCCAGCTGAAGAGCACAACATTGCTTTATGAACAGGAAATCGGATTGGTCACAGAGACTGGTACCGAAAATCCGCAAGCGCTGTTAATCATGGCAACCTTGTTGCTTGGGAAGGCGGATTTGCTTTACAAGCGTGCCATCATGGTTGAGTCCCTTACTCTCACGCAATACAAGGCCGGCAGCCCCAAAATTGGCAGGCAACGACAATGTGTGCCCAGTATTCAACCATCAGGCAAAATTACCCAGGTATGCAGCAATATTGATAGCCTGGATGTTGGCTATTACATTAATCAAACTCGGAAAAGGGATGCAGAAGTATTCGGATACCTCAACGATATGAAGGCATCAAGTCTGGAAGCTTTTGCACTGCTGATGCAGATTGACAATGATTCAGTCGAAAGGTTGGCACTTCTTTCCCGTGTTCATGAAAATTCCCGTGAATTCAACGAAGTCGCAGCACGCTACCAGACCAATCTGGCTCACGACATTCCGGGCAGAAAGGACTGAAATCCTGTTCTGCCCCTTAACGAAAGAGCCATACAAAAAAGCCGGGCGTTGCCCGGCTTTTTGCTTGCTGTGTATTCTGAATCAGGGTTTTCTGACCACAAACAGGAAACGATCGGTATTACGCCCCAAAGAAGGATCATTCGACGACAGTGAATGGTCATCCGCATTGGTGTGCAGAAGTTCGGACTCACGCACAATCTCGAATCCAGCCAGCTGGATCTGGGCACGGGCGATGACTACAGGGATACGATGCAGTCCGGCATTGTCCATTTCCACGGTGCCTTCATGGTCTATGATCACGGCAAGGCCGCCCGGCTTGAGCACATCGTAGATTTCCTTCAGGAAAGCCTGCGCACCTGCCTCCCCACGAAAATTATAGGCATCATGGAAATTGAGCGCAGTTACCGCTGCATCTGCAACACCCGGGGCTATGGACGCCATGCTGTCGAAAACAGGCTCTACATTACCCAGTTCTGCCGCCATGTCACGAACCGCCTGACCATTGTTGTTCTGCAGGGGGGTGTACCCACCTGCGACAGTACCTTGCCTGTGGGACCGACTGCAGCAGAAATAACACGGGTATACCAGCCGCCACCAGCTGACACATCCACAACTGTCCAGCCTTCCTGGATACCTGAAAGCATCATGACCTGCATGGGACGTCGGGCACCGTCGCGCACCTGATCAGCCTCGAGACGGGATTCAGACTGCAGCTTGTCCAGGAAATCCGCTGGCAGCGCCATTGCAAGCGAACTTGCGCCCATGGCCAGCATTGCCGAGATGCCGGCTATTGTTGAAATTGAATGCATACCTTACTCCTTTGGTTCAATAAAATTTTTCACCCGACTGTCTGCAACAGCCAATGAATCTGATCCGAATCAAGCCATACGCTGTCAGGACCGATTGCAGCTCACATTCCATTCAGATGAGGTAAAGGCTACAAGCGGGAAAGATCAGGAACAGCCCCTGATACAGGGCTCACATGCCGGCATTCACCTGTTGCACCCAGGATTACGTCCTGTTCTGACTGCATCCAGAAATTCCGACAGGCGCTTTGTCATGGCGCGGTCTGTATATTTTTCAAAACTTTCCCAGTCTGTGTCAGGTGTAATGCTCCACAAACCGGGCTCAAGCCAGGCCTGTTGTATCTGTTGTGAAATACTGTCTACGTCGTTGTTACTGTCAAAGGCAATCGAAGTACCTGCATTGGTTTCATCAATCACCCTGTGCACTGTACTGTTATTGTGGAACACGGCAAGCAAGGGCCGCCGCGCCAGTATGCAAGGATACAGTTTGGAAGCAGAATAGCCGGAATCATTTGATCCTGGCATGACAATGGCATCTGCATCCATCAGGCATTTCAAGGCTACACTGTATGGCACCCGTGCCGGATATTCCACGCACCTCTCACCCATACCTTCCTGCTGGGCAATATGCTGAATCGATTTTTTTTCACGCCCGGGTGGTGCATAGTCGGTTCCTATGAAATGCAGACGCACCTTTTGCAATTTTTCATCTGCTGCCGACGCCCTGAAAATTGCTCTCAGAATTGAACGGACAGCAGTTTCCATATAGGGGCCTGCTCGCCCGACATATACCCAATGCAGATTCCCATCACCGGGTTGAAACAGGGTCTGCTCAACTTCCAGTTTACTGATCCTTTCAAAATCACCCGAGGCTCCTCCAAAAGGCAATTCCAGCCATGGCGTTGCACTGAACCATGGATATCTCTGGCAAAGCACGCGCCTGTAGTCCGGGGAAACAGTCGTCATACCATCAATATGCCTGAGGACTCGTGGTTCGAAAAAGGCATCCAGCATACTGCTGAGCCTGTACTTCAGCCTGCCTCCCGGAGGGGTAATTTCCGGATGTTCGGCATAATAGTCATTTACCCAGGGATCCTGGTAATCCATGACCACGGTGATCCCGGGAAACTTTTTTTTCAGTGTGGGGATCAGCACATGTACCGGGAATTGCGTAGTACTGAAATACACCACGATTTCCTTTGTGTAATTTCTCGCACCAATTACGCGTACCAGGGCCCTGAAGATACTTTTCAGGGCGCGATATCCAGACGAACCAAATCCGGGAATCCTGCTCCATGCCAGTCCAAGGCCGCAGACTCGCTCAACTTCAATTTCTGGCGGAAGCAATTCAAGCAGAAATGGATCCTGTGGCGCGTCGAGTTGCGCAGGATCAACCGCAAGTACATGCACAGTCCACCCCAGATTGTGCCACCAGGGAAGTGACTGACGCACGCGCTGATGGTCAGGCGTATTAACCGGAGGGAAGTTGGGAGATACGATGATCAGTTCAGGCAAAGTCTGTGTCCTTTTCTGACCCTGTAATACAAACAGGATGAAACGCGCGGTTTCGCGACAGTCGCCAGCAATATTCTCATTTGAACACTGAACATAACGATCAGTACAAACATTCCGGGAAAAATCTGCTTATCCAGCATGAAAAATCAGTGGGTTAAGTCAGTATCAGATAATTGAAAAATCATTTACCAAAGCACCATGACATTGAACCAGTTCAAAGCCACGCAGAACAAGTATGGATAGACGCATTGCTGCCCCACACAGGCTGGAGGAGAGGATTTTCCCGGGCCGGGCAGCGCTGAAGCCATTGAGAGAGATCGCGGGCTGTGACTTTCCTACTGATCAGCACCACCCAGGAAAACCGGAAAAGAAAGCGGGCTTGTACAATTGCTGTTGTAGCCCTGCAAGACCACTTCATAACTTTCATCTGCCTGCAGTTCAACGCTCAGCAAAGTGACATTGCCCGCCTCATACTGCCGTATATCAGTGCGCCCATTTACCGGAGCAAAATACAGCCGATAACTTTCAGCAGCTTCGTCCTGCTCCCAGTGCAATTGTTTGTTGCCATTATCTTCATGCACAACCTGCAACCTGGGTTGTGCAGGACACACTGCGCGAAGCCTGGACTCAGCTTTCGCCCTGACGAAGAAATCACGGTAATGGGATACTGCTGTATACCAGTGCGCCATTGAAGCAGAACAAAGGGGAAGACCCACCGCCATACCAGTTGCATTGACCATGCCCACCAGCGCCACTGATCCGTCCTGCTGGACACTGACTATCGGCATGCCCATATCTTCAATGCAGGCATAGCTGTCCGGATTTGCATAACGCAGATAAATTCTGGAGCCGTCTGTGCGGATATTGACCGCATCATCCAGCGCGCTGTCGGGCCTCTGAGGGCCTGATGGATCGATGATACGCGCCTCGGTTTTTACCAGTCGGTTATGCCTTACCGGATAGGTAAAGATGTAACAGAGCACACCAGCCCCGTAAAACCGTTCATTGTTGACTTCGCACGACCCGCTTCTCTCACCTGCCGGATTATAGAAGCTGTGCCCAAGCGGCTCGGAACTGTCCATGCCTATAATGACAACAGGCTCGCCTTCCAGCTCATCTGCTTTCTTCTTGCTGACCACGACAGGACTGTTGTCTACGTCACTTGCCAGTTCATAAAGAATCATTCCGGCATCTGGCGACTGGTAACGACGCACAACCCGGACCCGATCATTTTCTTCTCCCAACCTGACTGAATACTGCCTGCCGGATGAATTTCTCGAGGCCCGCAGAAGTCTGTAAGGATCAGTAAAACAGCCGGCAGAAGAGAGTACCCAGCGCTTGTCGATCAGTGCGCCATAACAGAACATGGAGGCATCTTCGTCCCCGCCCCGACTCACATATATTCGCGCCAGCCAACCGGGCACCTGGCTGTTGACCTCTACCGGCTTCACAATGGCAGCCGCTTGCTGGAGCCAGCACAGACTGAAAACCAGAAGCAGGAAAGCAAAAGGTTTCATGGTGCCACCAACTCAATCGTTGTGGAAAGTGGGCCATCACAATAGGAAGAAACGGCACGCATTGCCACCAGGTATCGATCCCCCGCAAGCAGCTGTGCAGAAAATTCTGTGGCATCACCAGAGAACTTTCGTTCACCCACAAACTCGCTGTTTTCAGGCACCGAAGTAAAATACAGGGTATAGCCCATGGCACTATCAGCTGGTAACCAACTGAGTGTTACCGGCCTGCGACCATCAATTGCATCTCCATATTGCACCCGCGGTAAAACCATCCCGGGACAAAGACTCCCCAAGCCAAGTGAAACATCACGCGACATCGCATCATCAAGATAGGCACTGAATTTCCCGGGATTTGCAAACCAGGTAATCTAGTTTTCCAGTCTGCAGCCATTGAGCAGCAGATGACTGGCAACACCTGCAAGATAGTCCTTTCCATCCACTGTGGCCACCAGTGGACCGCCACTGTCTCCGTAGCAGACAGCCTGCGTTTCCGCAGGATCCCAGCCACACAGGCTTCTGCTGTAAAGCCTGTCAAACTCCTGCCGGTTTTCTGCGGTCCCTTCAATACCGATTGCCTGCAAGGTTCTTTCGTAACAGTGTTGCAACGACTGCAATTGAACCGAAGCCTGCTGGAGTGCAAACGGCTGGTTTTCCGGCTCAATGGCCAGGGTATCGCAAAGAAACCCGGCATTGTTGTTGCCACCGTCATCAAGGGTCAATTTGCAAGCCACCCTGTCGTCGTCAGAGGTGTTGCCCCACCCGAACACCTGCAGTGACATGCCAGACACCAGTGATTCCAGTGTGGCAGGCAGAACTGGCAGTGGCGTCGCATCCGAAAGGTCTGCAAGACGCAACAGCGCCAGATCTGCATCTGCGCCAGAATCTTTCCACTCGGCATTGATGATGAATTCACTGATATCGATGACCTCACCCTGACTGTCATCGAGGTTTTCACGTCCAATGACAGCAGCAAGCTCATAGGTATTACGCCCTTTGACGCAGTGCGCCGCCGTGAGCACCCACTGAGGTGCAATCAATGCTCCACCACAGGTAAGCAAACTGCTCATCGGCCGGCTGTCTCTGGCTTTGACCACCAGACCAACCATCCACGGCTGTGCAAAGGCTGCTGCGTTATCTCCATTTACAATGGCTGAGATTTTTTTTCCGTCGCCGGAATGCACTGTTGTACCCATTGATTCCGGGGCGCTGAAAACCGGGAGCGCAACAATCAGCACTCTCATCAGCAGTCTTTTTTCAATAAACGGAAATGGCATCAGTGGAGGATACGTGAAAAAGCGGCGCTGTTACTGTGGGTAAATTGTATCGCTTCAGTCCCTTTGGATACTGCAGGCAGGATCAATTCTTCAGATAGTGGCTTTCCTTCACCGGCTTCATCAGCGCATTGCTCACAAGCCCTACAGCCAGCAGTGCTGCCATCAGGAACATGGTGCTGTTGTAAACCCCTGAAGTGGGATCTACTGTGCCTGCCGGCGCTATTTCCATCAGTCTCGCAATGTTGACAGTCTGTGTTGCCACAAGCTGGTCCAGCTGGGCAATCGGTGCACCGAAGCGCTGCTCGAATTCGGCCGGATTCACCTGACCTGCCAGATCCTCGATGGCGCTCGTTACAGCTGATTGTCGCAAGGAGGTTATCGCCAGAGGTCCTACCACACCCGCAGTGCTCCACGCAGTCAACAACCTGCCGTGTATGCCACCTACGAATTTTGTACCGAATACATCTGCAAGATAAGCGGGAATGGTGGCAAAGCCGCCACCGTACATGGTGAAAATGATCATCGTGGCAGCATAGAAAAGCACCAGCCATACTGTTGATGGATTAACGCTCACCTGACTGGCAGCAAAGGGCACAGAGCAATAAAGCACGATACCCAGTGCAAAGAATATCCAGTAGGTATTCTTGCGTCCGATGTAGTCTGATGACGACGCCCAGATAAACCTGCCAAGCATGTTGAATACACTGATCATGCTGACATAGGTGGCAGCAAAAGCCCCGTCCACTATTCCGGGGAGTGTGGTACCGAATATTTCACTCATCATGGTGCTGGCCACCCCAAGCACACCTATACCTGCTGATACATTCATACAGAGCACTATCCAAAGCAGATAGAACTGCGGTGTTTTCATTGCTTCATCAATATCAACATGATGCGTCGTAATGAGTTTTTTGTGTTCGGGATCTTCCTGCGGAGGCGTCCATCCATCCGGTAGCCAGCCTTCTCGCGGAATCCGGTAGGAAAATGCCGCCACCAGCATGACAACAAAGTAAAGCAAACCCAATGCAATAAAGGTCTCTGCCACACCGGGCGTGCCGGTACCAACCACATAGACACCCTCCGGACCAGGTACCAGCATGGCAGCCACATCATTGGCTCCGGCAACGACTACTTCAAGACGCTGACCGGCCTGCTCTACAAAGCGGCGCCCTGCTTCAGTGATGAGATCAACCTGCTCTGCAGGCCCCAGATATTCAGGTGCTTCATAGAACATTTTCATGAAAAAGCGTTTCAATGGCGCACCAATGATGGCGCCGCCACCAAACCCCATGATCGCCATACCTGTTGCCATGCCGCGCCTGTCAGGAAACCAGCGGATCAGGGTGCTCACCGGTGATACATAACCCAGGCCTAGCCCGCATCCGCCTATCACCCCATATCCGAGGTAAAGCAGCCATAACTGGTGAGTCATGATGCCCAAACTGCCTATAAGGTAACCACCACCCCAGCAGACAGCGGCTACCGTGCCCACTTTGCGGGGACCAACCTTTTCGAGCCAGCGTCCGGCAAAGGCAGCAGAAAGACCCAGGAAGACAATCGCCACCGAAAAAATCCAGGTGACACTCTGCAGGTTCCAGTCATCCGCTGCTGGTGTAACCACGCCGAACAGGCGCGTCAGTGGAGGGTTGTAAATGCTCCACGCATAAACGGAGCCTATGCACAAATGAATGGCAACTGATGCCGGGGGCACTTTCCAGCGATTGAATCCAGGCTCTGCAATGATCCGCTCTTTTGACAACAGCTCAAACATCGGAAATCCTCCAGTGGGCACTATTGCAGGTAGGTCATGTA
Organism: Gammaproteobacteria bacterium; assembly: GCA_030831125.1. Classification (GTDB taxonomy): domain Bacteria; phylum Pseudomonadota; class Gammaproteobacteria; order Pseudomonadales; family Pseudohongiellaceae; genus CAILUG01. The sequence goes on along the minus strand of JAURLQ010000010.1, from coordinate 21,780 downwards.
AACAAACATCAGTGCCACAATCGTCAGTATGAAGATGGTACTGATACTCCACCAGCGCAGATATTCAGCAGGCCGGTCCTGGGGTTTTACCAGTGAACTGAACATGGCCTTGTGATTGAGCCAGGAAAATACCGGTGCAACCACGAAACCCATTGAGGTTACCAACGCAATGAAAGTACCGAATGAATCCAGCAGCAGCAGGAGCACACCCAACACCAGCAACAGCTCCACGCCAATGAAAATCAGGTAAAAGCGGCTGAAGGTTTCAGGAGTTTCCTCCTCCGGTGTGGAACAGATTTCCACCAGGGCTGCTGCAGAAGAACGCGGCAACAGATCCACCAGCGTGAGCAGTGTGGAATACATCACTGTGATGGCAGCTATGGCAATGACAGGATAGATCCAGCTGCCGATGGTTGAAGTAAACAGACTGATCAGTTGTGCAGCAAACAGTGCGCCGTCTCTCTCCACCGCAACACCATTGATATACATGACATAAGTGCCAAGCGCCACAAAACAGACAGCGAGGAAAATAGCCGTACCGTAACCCACATGAAAATCAAAGACGGCCTCGCTGGTGGAGACAGGCCGCTTGAGTCTGATACTTTTGGCTTTTACCCACAGGGAAAGGCCCACCGACCCGGCTGTTCCTGTAGGCATCCAGCCTGCAACTGCAATAAGAAACAGGATGGTGGGCGTATCAAAAGTCAGGTCTGCAGAGAGAGAGGCCCCACCCGCATCAATGCCACCGATGGCTATCACTGCCGCAAACACTGTACCTATGGAAAATACGATAACCAGAACACGGGTAATATCTTCAAGCACTGCATAGCGGCCCAATGCAACGACCAGCATGCACGAACTCAACAGTGCAAGCTCAAGCACCAGACCGATTTCCAGTTCAAAGACACTCCTGAAAATGGCTGCTGTGGTAACCGTTACACCCGATATCGCGAAGGTGTACTCGAAGAGTTGCATGAGAAAAAACAATACAACAACCCATTTTCCCATTCGGGTGTAGCCTTCCACCAGGGTTTCACCAGTGGCAGCGGCATAGATTGCACCAAACAGGAATGTGGGATATTTCACGAGGCACACCAGCACCATGAACCCCACCATGACAAAGCCATAAGTGGCCCCGGCAGTGGTGGAAGACACCAGATGTGAAACGCCGACCGCCACTGCCGCATACAGCAGTCCCGGACCCAGTTTTTCCTGAAGTGCCTTGAACATGTTTCCCCCTGGCTGTGACGAACTGTCTTGCAGGCCGCCCGCTATATTCTTTTTTATCCGGTATTGAGAATGCCGCTACTTGCCATATGCCGAATACATCAGCGACATATCGAGCTCCTTGCAGGTGATGAATTCAAGCAACGCGGGTTGTCCTTTTTCAGTTGCAGCAATGCCACGCTGCAACGCTGCCACAATGTCGGTCGGGTCTTCCACCCTTTCACCATAGCCGCCAAAGGCAACTGCCATATCAGCATAATTGCCACTGATATCGGTGGATCTGAATTTTTCAGTCGAAACGGGCATGATCGGTAATTCCATGGCCATGCTGAAGTTGTTGAAGAGTATCGACAGTACCGGAATCCGTTCTCTCACTGCCGTTTCAAAATCCATCCCGGTAAATCCGATGGCAGCATCACCCCAGACATTGATGCACAGACAATCCGGCCGGGCCAGTTTGGCGCCCATGGCAAGGGGCAATCCATATCCAAGCTGGGTGGTCTTGCCCCAGCCGATGTAGCTGAGTGGTGCAACACTTTCCCAGAACGGGATCAACTGGTCTCTGGGACTTCCGGCATCATGCGTTATCACGACCTTCTGCTTGTCTACCAGCCTGTTCAGCTCGTGAATCACCCGGTAGGGGCTCATCGGCTTCTGGTCCGATGTCAATTTGGGCAACCACTCCATCATCCAGGCCTCCCGCATTTCCCGGATGGCCCGTGGTACTGATGCCTGCCTGCCTTGCGCCTTGCCCAGATTCAGCGCCTGCAGTTCAGACAACAACGCCTGAAGCGTCAACTTCGCATCCCCAACCAGACCAAGCACTGATCTCAGATCCTTGTTCAGATCAACAGGATCCAGTGTGGCATGGATGACTTTTTTGTTCTGCGGCATGCGGGTACCGAAAGCTGTTGTGGCAAAACTGCAGCCAATGCCGAATATCAGATCACTGTTGTAGACAAAGTCGTAAACCATTCTGGTGGTGGCATGTCCACCAGACCCGAGCGCCAGCGGATGGGTTTCGTCAAAAGCACTCTTGCCGGCAATACTGGTGGTAACAGGAGCATTCAAAAGTTCAGCAAGCGCCTTGAGTTCCTTCCATGCTTTTGCATAGTGAATGCCCTGGCCTGCATAAATCACCGGTTTTTCGGCATCCGCGAGTGAAGCGGCTGCCAGTTTCACGGCAGCAGGATCGGGTGCATAACGGGTCTTGTAACTGGGCATATAGCCACTGATATCCGCCACCTCCTTGCAAACATCCCATGGCACTTCCACCAGCACCGGACCCGGCCGGCCATTGCGCAACTGGGTGAAGGCACGACGCATCACATTGGCAACTTCCTCACCACTGGTCAAAGGTTCAGCCCATTTGGTGACATGCCTCATATTGAGGGTTGAGTTGAAGTTGGGGAAATAATGGGCAAGTTTGCGGTCGTATCCCGCAGGCATGAACAACACCGGCACAGACTCGCCAAAGGCCTGGGCTACGCCACCAAAAGCATTCTCGGCACCGGGGCCATGCTGCATGACAAAAACGCCAATCTCGTCACCACTGCTCATCCGGCTGACTGCATCGGCCATATGCGCACCGACACGCTCCTGCCGCACTATGATGGGCCTGATATCGACGGCTGCAGCAGCTTCAATGATGGGATTGAGCGGATAGGCAAACAGATATTTAACGCCTTCTGCCTTCAGTATGCGGGCAATGGCTTCGGGGGCAAGCATCTACTACTCCTGCGGTGGAACTGGCTATTTGAAAAAACTGTCGTAGGCAATTTTTGTGAAGTTCTCGTTGTTCAGGAAGCCTCCACCCGCAAAACCGCGAGTCGGTTCGGTTGCCGTAATCTGCGACAGTGTCATCCCCGCCTTGATACCTTCGTATACCCGGTCCCGTATGGTCTCCAGCATGCTGACATAGGCCACCATGTCGGCGCGGCTGGCAAGCTCACCATGCCCGGGAATGATCTTCGTGTTTTCGTCAGCCAGGCCAATAATGCCGTGCATGACCCGAATCATTCCGTTGAGATTGCCGCCATTGGGCACATCAATGAACGGCAGGCCATAACGTACAAACACGTCTCCGGTATGAATGACATTGGCCTCGACAAAATGGATTACCGCATCAGTATCGGTATGTCCGGGGCCAAAATGATGCAACTGTACGGTATGACCATTGAAATGCAGGCTCATGTCCTCGGTGAACGTGATCTCCGGCAGCCCGGTTTCATCATAGGCCAACTGGTCGAGTTCCAGAATGCTGATGACATGGTCTTCACTCATCCTGATCCGTGCATTTTCATGCGCAATGATAATGGCGCCACCGGCACCGAAATTCTCGTTGCCATCGCTGTGATCAAAATGAAAGTGGGAATTGATGACGAACTTGACCGGTTCGCTGCTGAATTCGGCAATTTTTGCCTTTATTTTTTCCGTTAACGGCGCAAACTGGTCATCAATGATGAAGACACCATCTTCACCTGTGCTGAGGCCGATATTGCCGCCATCACCCTGCAGATACCAGATCCCCGGCAGTACATCAGTGGCAGTTATCCGGATGGCGTCATAGTCTGTCTGTGCCTGCAGCCCGCCTGAGAGGACAAAAAACAGCAAACTCACTGATTTGCGCATGATCACTGGATCCCCTGGTTGAATAATTCTTTTTTTGATCGCTGAAATCAGCAAGGACAGGAGCCTGTCTTCATCTCTGGTCGATGCCATGAAGCGATGGAGCATAAACCAGCCCCTGAAACAGGGCAACCTGGACCAAAAAAGGGTAGTGGTCTGGTTTGAATTTCAGTGGGTGTTTGATAAGCGACTTGGCACTATTGGTTCTGAGACCGTCTGCGGCATGGATGCCGCAGTCGAGCCCCCATGGATGGGTTCACGGCGTGTCGAAGAAACAATAGTGCCAAGTCGCGCCACCAAAGGGATAGGAGAAATTCAAACCAGACCACTACCAGGAAAAGGTACAGGGAATGGATGAGCCCTGGACAAACATGGCAGAAAAAAGGAAAGGACAGGATGTGGCTGGACCCACCTTTGTGGCTACCTGCCGGTGATGGTATTTTCAGGAAGTTCATGCTTATATTCATCTCCCTCCTTGAAAAAAGCATTCAGCTTCCGGGAATGATCGTGATACAAAAAGGGGGTATTCAGGGACCTTCGGATAACCTGCTGACAAGCTTGTCCACAGGCTCCATAGGGGATCCAAAACCGGAGGCGTATACGCGTTTCCTGCTGCCTTAAGTTTGAAGTGGTATGTTCGAATTTCTTTTCAAATATCCGCAACAAGCATTCAATGAAAGTGAGTTCATACTCGCCAGTGGCTGGCCTGTGTGGTTACTTTGGGCCCTCGCCGCCATTTGCGTACTGCTTGTTTGCGCTGCCTTGTACCTGAAACGCACCAGCATGCGCTGGTGGCAATTGGGCCTGCTTGGCATGCTGCAGAGCCTGATGCTGGCGCTGGTACTTTTTGTTGTCTGGCAACCAGCACTGGTAAACGAAAGACTGCTGCCTGGCGAAAATGCTGTGGCCATCATGCTCGACACTTCCAGCAGCATGGCACTGACAGACGGCACCTCCACGCGCATGGTGCAGGCAGCAGATCTCCTCACCCCCGAGTCCCTTGAGGAACTCGCCGAAACCTACACTATCCTGCCATACAGCTTCGACAGTAGCGCCCGCGCCCTGACTTCCTTCGAGGAACTGCCGGCACCGGGCAACAGCTCGGATCTCGGCACATCCATCCTGCAGACCTTGCGTCAGGCCAGCGCCTCCTCTCTTGGCGCCGTAATTCTGGTCAGTGACGGAGCAGACAACAGTGGCAATATCAGTGCAGCCGAACTTGATGAAATTGCCGGATATGGCGTGCCCATCCATACAGTCGGCATAGGCCGCGAAACCATACCGGAAGATATGGAACTGCAGGAAGTGGACCTGCCGGACAAGGCACTTGCCGGTACAACGCTGTCTGCCAGAGTGAATATCCTGCACGATGCCGGCGGCACAGCTCGTATCAAGGTCTACGACGGGGATACCTTCCTCTCTACAGAAGAGATCGAACTGGATCCTGCCCAGAATTCCACGATGGCCTTCATAGACATCAATGTTGAGGAACCGGGACAGCTGGATCTGCGTTTTACCCTCGATCCGATCAATGGCGAGCGCACTCTGGCCAACAACAGCAGAGCCAGCGTGGTGGATGTCCCGGAAGGTAGATACAAACTCCTGTATATAGAAGGAGAGCCCCGCTGGGAATACAAGTTCATGCAAAGGGCGCTCAATGACGACCCCAGTCTGCAGCTTTCAACACTGCTCAAGGTTACACCGAACAAATACTACCGCCAGGGCATAGACAGCCCCGAGGAGCTTGAAGACGGCTTTCCGGTGGAACGCACCGAACTGTTCAAGTACGACGCCCTGATTATCGGCAGCATGAATGTAGCCGAATTCACGCAGGAGCAGCAGGAGCTTATCCGCGACTTTGTCAGCGAACGCGGTGGCAGCCTGCTGATGATTGGCGGCCTGCAGGGCCTGGGCCTGGGTGGCTGGGGAGAATCCATAGTAAGTGAAGTCCTGCCTTCCCGACTTTCCCTTGAAAATGCCGATTTCCACCGCGTGAAGGTGCTGGTCATGCTCACCGACAGCGGCAGAGCAGCTCCCATGCTCAAATTCAGTGACAGCGAAACCGAAAACGGTGAAATGTGGGATGCCCTGCCTGAAGTGGCCGATTACCAGAATCTGGGGCCTTTGCGTCCAGCCGCTTCCACCCTGCTGGAAGTAATAGTGGATGGACGCCCGCAACCCTTGCTGGTTACCCAGCCCTACGGTCGTGGACAAAGCTATATTCTGGCAACCGGCGGGACATGGCGCTGGCAGATGAGCATGCCGCTTGAGGATCTGAGCCATGAAACCTTCTGGCGTCAACTGGCACGCAATCTGGTTGCCAATTCACCCCGCCCCTTTGAACTGAGCGCCAACGCGGAAAACGAGAACATAGTGGTAAGAGCGGAATTACGTGATCCTGAAACCGAAGAAAATCAGGGCCTTGAAATTACTGCCGTGGTTTCATCAGATACAAATGAGCTGGTCAATCTGGACCTGCTGCCTGTTGCAGGACAACCCGGCGTCTACCAGGCGTCTTTTGCCCCCGCCAGCAATGGGCTGTTCTCTGTTGAGGCCATCTCCCGCAAGGGGGATGAACTGGTGAATTCCGTAACAACTGCAACCCGTTTCGAACAGGGGCAGGAAGCCTTCAACATCAGACAGAACCGTGCCCTGCTGGAACGCGTGAGTGACGTCACCGGCGGCCAGTACTGGGCACCCCGGCAGTGGGGAGAAATGCGAGAAGCCATCAGCTATTCCAGTGCCGGTATTACTGAGCAGCAGATTTCCTGGCTCTGGGACGCCCCTTTCTTTTTCCTGCTGCTGTTCATGCTGAAATTGACCGAGTGGCTGCTGCGTCGCCGCTGGCAGGTCATCTAGGACAGAATCATGGCCAATAGAACATTGCCTTCCCTGTGTTGCTTTGTCGCCCTGCTCCCTTCCCTGTCGCAGGCAGCGCTTTATATAACCATCGTGCAGGGCCTGGGTGGCCAGCCTGAATACGACAGTGAATTCACCGAATCCCGGGAAAAAATAGAGGCAGCCTCCCATTCAATGACAGCGGCAGAAAACATCTCCAGTTTCAACGGCGAGTCTGCAAGCCGGGAAAACCTGTTGAAGCACTTTGCCGACATCACTGCCCGTATGAATGAAGATGATCGTGCCGCCATCTATCTGGTGGGTCACGGCAGCTTTGACGGTGAAACCTACAAATTCAACATTCCGGGCCCCGACCTCAGCGATACCGACCTGAAGAATATTCTGGAAAATTTCCCGGGCCAGAACCACTTCCTGGTGAACACCTCCAGCACCAGTGGCGCCATGCTTGAAAGTATTGTTGGCGAAGGCGAGGAAGCCAGCAACCCCGACTACATCATTGTTTCTGCCACCCGCAATGGCAACGAGCGGAACTCCACCCACTTCGGTCGTTTTTTTGCTGATGCGCTTACCAACGAGGAAGCGGATCTCAACAAGAACAGCACGGTCAGCATTGAAGAAGCCTTCGACTTTGCCACCCGCAGTGTTGAAAGCTATTTCGAGGAAGCCGGGCGTCTGTCCACTGAACATGCCCAGTTGCGTGGTGATGGCGCAGCCCAGTTCAGTCTTTCCCGCCTCAGTGAAATACAGATTGAAAGTGAAAACCCTGTTATCAACGACCTCTTGCAGCAGCGACTGGCACTTGATGCAGAAATCGAGAATCTGCAATTGCGTCGCAACCAGATGAGCAATGCGGAGTATATCCAGCAGTTGCAGGCACTGGTGTTGCGTTCTGCAGAACTGTCAGAACGTATTGAAAATCAACAAGGCAGTGCAGCTCCCTGAGTACCCCATGATGCCAAGGCCCTGCAAATCGATATTGAAGAACACTGCCCTGGTGGCAGCATTCTCGATAGCTGGTTGGGCTGAAACGGCTTCGGCCCGGGATCATCTGTATGGTGCACTGGACAATCCCGACCTCCTGAATTGCGAAACACAGCGCTGGTCATCCCGACCAGGCGAAGCAGACAAATGCTACCGTGCCCTGCAGAGCCTTGAATACCCTCCTCTGGTCCGTGCCGAAGCCTTCTGGGCGCTTGGCGACCTGCAAAATGCCAATACAGCATTCCAGACTGCACAGAATGCAGAACCGGAAAATGCGGAAGTAAGGCTCCGTTGGGGAGAGCTCTTCATGCAGACTTTCCAGTATCAGGAAGCCTACAACCTGTTTGCCGAAGCACTGGAACTGGATCCTGAGAATGCCTATGCCCATATAGGTGCTGCAGGAGCGCTTGCCCAGGGCGACAATGGCGAAGAAGTAAATGCCCACATGATGACAGTTGTGGAAAATGCACTGGCACCTGCCGGTGCACGTTTGCGCGGTCTGGTCATGATGTCACGCAGCGCCATGCAGCAGGACCGCTATGAAGATGCCCGGGAAATCCTTGATGAAGCACAGGAGCTGGCGCAGGAGAACGCACTCCCCCGCATGGAACTCAATGCGCTGGAAGCCGCGCTGGCATTCATGACACATCAACCCCATGAACAGTTTGTTGAAGCTGCACTGGCAGAAGCCCCTGGCTACGGTGATGCATGGGCGATCCCGGCCTATTTCGCTGACATCACCCGCCGTTACCGTGAATGTGGCGAGTTCTATGGCAAAGCAATTGAAGTGCAGCCTGATCACTGGGAAGCGCATCTGGAACTTGGTGTGAACCAGTTACGGCAGAATCAGGTCAGTATTGCTCGTGAGCATGTGCAAATTGCCTACGAAGGCGATCCCTTCAACCCGAAAACCGTAAACATGCTGCGCCTGCTCGATACTTTCATTGAAGACATGCAGGTGCTGAATTTTCCAGATCCACCCCAAGGCCCCTTCCCGACGCTGGAGCTGCGGCTGGACAAGAAGGAAACCGGGATACTGACCAACTATGCCCGAGAACTGGCGATGGACAGTATCAACCTGTACAGGGAGCGTTATCGTTTTGAACCCAAGGCACCGGTCATTGTCGAGATATATCCCAATCATGAAGACTTTGTGGTCCGCTCCATAGGCATGCCCGGCGTAGGGATACTTGGTGTTACCTTCGGCTATCTGTTTGCGATGGATTCACCCATTGCCCATCCCCGTGGCGAGAGCTATCACTGGGGTACCACGCTCTGGCATGAAATGGCGCACGTATTTACCCTTGAAGCGAGCAACCATCTGGTACCACGCTGGTACAGCGAAGGCATCTCTGTATTCGAGGAATGGCGCACCGGGCCTATACCCGGCCGCAAGATTCCCAACAACGTGCTACAGGCCATGGCTCAAGGCAAATTCCTGTCCATTGCAGAACTCGATGATGGTTTCATGCGCCCCACCTACGAAGACCAGGTGATTGTGTCCTATATGCAGGCGGGTCTGGTTTTTGAATTCATTGATATCGAATATGGCTTCGACAAGATCGTGGACATGCTCTACCTTTTCCGTGACGGCATATCTCCGGTTGAGGCGATCGAGCAGGTCATGGAAATCAGCGTCCGGGATTTTGACCGGCACTTCAAACAGTTCATCGACATTGAGTATGGCCCGATGCTCAGCAGTATGGGGGTTTGGCAGGAAGATCACCGTGCCAGCTACGCGGCTCTGGAAGAGGAAAACTGGGAAGAAGCTGTTGCTGCCGCAGAAAGGGCCAATTTTGTCTATCCCGACTATGTGGAAGTGGACAGCCCCTACATTGCAATGGCGCGCGCATATTCCAGACTGGGCGACGAGGAAAATGAATTTTTGACCCTGCAGACTTTCTGGGAAAAAGGCGGTTATGCTCCCCGCGCACTGCTGGCCCTTGCCGACCGGTATATTGAGCGTGACATGCAGGATCAGGCACATGAAGTACTCAAGGATGTCATCTGGGCCGACCCCTACAATCAGGAACTTCACGTAAAACTGGGTGACCTGTACCTGGAGAGGAACCAGCCAAAAGAGGCCCTTGAAGAATTCAGGGTACTGCTGGCGCTCGATCCAGTAGACAAGGCTGCTGCAAACCTGAGAATGGCACGGGCCTATCAGGCCCTCAACGACATGGATGGCACCATGGAATACCTGATGACAGCCCTGGATATTGCACCGCAGTACCGCGATGCCCAGATGATGCTGCTGGAACTTAGCAGAACCACCGAATAACAACGATCAACCTGAGCAGGATTTGACTTATGACTGAAGCAGTAAACCAACTTGATTCCGACGAAACCCGCGAACTGGTCCAGCGGTTCCAGACTGCAACTTCAAAAATTCGTGAACAGGTGCAAGGCACGATCGTCGGACAGGATGAGGTCGTAGACAGCCTCCTGATTACATTGTTTGTTGGTGGTCACTGCCTGATCACAGGCATGCCCGGCACAGCAAAAACCCTGCTCGTGCATACCCTTTCACAGGCGCTGGGTCTCACATTCAAACGCATCCAGTTCACACCTGACCTGATGCCCACTGATATCACCGGTACCGACATGGTTGAAGAAGACCAGGCCTCCGGTCATCGCGAGTGGCGCTTCATTCCCGGCCCGGTTTTCACCAACGTACTGCTTGCAGACGAGATCAACCGTACACCACCGAAAACACAGGCGGCACTGCTCGAGGCCATGCAGGAAAAAACGGTAACGGTGCGCGGCAAGAACCACATCATAGACAAACCCTTCATTGTGCTGGCCACACAGAACCCCATTGAGCTGGAAGGAACCTACCCCCTGCCTGAGGCCCAGCTCGACCGTTTCCTTTTCAATGTGCTGCTGGACTACCTTTCACCCGATGAAGAGGTAAAGGTTATCGAGCGTTTCACCACGCGTGTGGATATGCCAAAGGTTGAGGCCTGCACTACTGCAGAAGAAATTGTGAAATTCCAGGCCATGGTCCGCCATGTACCCATTTCTGCCGCATTGAACCGTTTTGCCGTTGATATTGTCCGCGCCACACGTCCTTCAGATGCAATTTCACCGGATGTAATCCGCAAGTATGCAAATTTCGGTGCATCCATCCGCGCCACGATGAATCTCGTGCTTGCCGCCAAGGTCAGAGCCTTGATGGAAGGTCGTTACCATGTCACTGCGGACGACCTGAAAGGATTGGCCAAGCCGATCCTGCGACACCGTGTACTTCCCAATTACTATGCGGAATCGGACGGCATCACGATTGACCAGATTCTGGACAAGATGCTCGAGTCACTGCAGGTCCCCAGTGAAGATTGAAATGAATTGCCGGGCGCACTAGCGCACGCCCCTACCAGAACCCGACAAGAAAGCAGAACCTAATGGCATCAGCAGCACCCAAACAGAATCCGATGCACCTGCTCCACCCGAGTGTGCTCGCCAGTCTTTCAAATCTTGAACTGGTGGCCAAGGGTGTGGTTGAAGGTTTTGTGATTGGCCTGCACAGGTCTCCGAAGTTCGGTTTCAGCCAGGAATTTGTGGAATACCGGGCCTATGGTGAAGGTGACGATCCTCGTTATATTGACTGGAATGTATTTGCCCGCACCGGCAAAACCTATATCAAGCGTTTTCTGGGTGAAACCAACAGCCATCTGATGATCATGCTCGACAGCAGCGCATCCATGGGCTTTGGCAGTCAGGGCGTAACCAAACTGCAGGTTGGCAAGTATCTGGGTGCGTCACTGGCCTACATGTCTTCCAGGCAACATGACGCTGTTGGTGTCATGGTGTTTGCCGACGAAATAAAGGAATACCGCCCACCAGCCAGCCGCAGTGGTTCACTGCAGGGTGTAATTCATGCACTGGATTCAGCCCAGCCTGAACAGGGCACCGCACTGAACAAGCCGATGGCACGTTTCCAGGAACACATAAAACGTCGTGGACTGGTGGCAGTAATTTCCGATTTTTACTGTGACACCGAAGAACTGCTCGAAAATGTCAGGCCATTGGCCATGCAGGGACAGGATGTGATCCTGTTCCACCTGCTTGATCCGGCAGAAATGAATCCGGACATCAAACAGAGCACACTGTATGAGGACATGGAAACAGGGCATGCCATTGAGGTTTCACCGGTTTTCATGAACAGGGAATACAAGGCCCGGATCAAGACACATATAGATGCCATTGAAGAGGCCGCCAGTGGCATGAACGCCGACCATGTATTGATCAATACCGGTGAACCGCTGGAAAAGGCATTGCACAGTTATCTGACATTCCGCGAAAAACGCGGCTGATGGCAGTTTGGGCGTGCATGAGCGCCCATGCTGGATAAAAACAAATACCACAGGGGCGCACTACAGTGCGCCCTTCCTTGAGCCACCCTTGATGTGGCTTGATACAACAGAGGGAATACGTCCTTTATGGGACTGATAACACCAATTTTTCTGCTGGGTTTGCTTGGCATTGCCTTGCCCTGGTGGCTGCACAGACTGGAAACACAGACTACTGAACGCGAAAAGTTCAGTACTACGCGTTTCCTCGAAGCTTCGCGTAGACGCATTCATGTTCAGAAAAAGCTCAAATACCTGCTTCTGATGGTTCTGCGCATGGCTTTTCTGGCACTACTGGCTTTTGCCTTTGCCAGGCCTGTGCTCTTTGACGAACCGGATCTGGCAGTGAACGAAGATGCCATCCACCATATCATCGTGATGGACACATCATTTTCCATGCGCACCGCAGGTCATCTGGATATTGCACGGCAACTGGCTTCAGATATCCTGGATGACATGTCAGATGATGATATTGTCAGCCTGTATACAGCCAGCTCCAATGTGCAGACCATTTCTGAAGCCACCAACGATCCCGATGAAATTCGTGCTCTCCTCGACAGCATCGAAACAGATAACGGGCATCTTGATCTGGGCATTATGGTTTCCTCACTCAATGGCATGGTGGAGCAGAATCAGGCCCGCATGACCCTGCACCTGATCAGTGATTTCCAGCAAAGTGGCCAGGCTGTGAGGTTTGCCGACATGATTCCGGATGTCATCAATGGCCGCCCCCTGACCCTTGATGTCAGGCAGGTGGAACTGCAGGAACTGGTCAACAGCACAGTTGAAGCTGTTGTAACAGAAAATCGTAATACCGTGATTGCCAGCATCCGCACTTTCGGAGAACCTTCAACCTCATTGACACGTACAGCTACGCTTACGGTCAATGGTGTTGCCATGGCAGAACAGGACCTTGCCATCAGCGGTAATGGCATTGTCACGGTGCAGTTCAACAATGTGGTATTCGAAGAGGGTGACAACCGCGTAGATGTTTCATTGAGCCCTGCAGACAGCCTGCCCGAAGATGACATTCGCCACACCGTTTTTGACAACTCTCCTCCCGCTCCCGTACTGCTGCTGACCGACAATCCTGATTCACTGGGAGTTACCTACCTCAGTGCTGCACTGGAAACCGCACCGCGTGGCTACGAGGTGGAAGTTGTCAACGTGAGTGATTTTGATCCCCGCATCATGCAACGCTATCCCTGGCTGGTAATAGAGGATCTAGGTGTTATCAACTCCGGCCTTGAATCTGCTGTGCGTGACTACATCAACGGTGGCGGTTCCGTATTTGCGGGTATGGGCCCCCGTGCAGCCGGGCTTGCAACCGTACCGGTTCTGGGAATTCCCTTTGCACAACCATCAACAGGGCCAAACGGCAGACCAATCAATCTACCCATCACCAGAATCGACAATACGCATCAGGCGCTCAATGACAGCGGCGGCTGGGCCAGCGTGAATGCCCGCGTGTTCAGACCCGAACTGGAAGATGAGGATCGTGTGCTGATTTCACAAAATGCTGCCAATCCTGTGCTGCTGGAGCGAAACATAGGTGCCGGACGCATGCTGTGGCTGACCACAAGCCTTGATAACAGCACTTCAGATTTGCCGGTAAAACCCGTATTTGTAAGCTTCATGAGTGAAGTAGCGCGCTATCTTTCCAACGAAAAACTGCTTGTTAAAGAACAGCTTGCAGACTCATACCTGCAGCTGACCCAGACCGGAGGTGCTTCAGGCCAGGTGGTGGATCCGGACGGGATCAGCCTGTTGTCACTGCAGGACACCACCAGTGCCCAGGATGTGCTGTTGAATAAAACGGGCTATTATCAGGTCTTCACTCCTGCAGGAGAGGTTCTGGTGGCCGTAAATCCCGACATCAGGGAGTCAGATCTTACCCTCATGCCGGCCCAGGCACTGCAGAACTGGCAAAATATTGTTGCAGGTACCGCACCAGGTGAAGCCAGTATTGTTTCACTTGCCGAAGACCGGGAAGCCGAACCCGTAGAAATTGAAATCTGGCGCGTGTTCCTGATTCTGCTGGCCCTCATGGTGCTGGCCGAATCATTGCTGGGAAATCGCTACCTGAACCTCAAGACAGGATCATTGTGATGAATGCCACAAGCAGACTGGATCAGTACCTTCAATCCTTCAGCAGTCGTTTGCAGAAACTGACACTGCTGCAGGGCGCTGCCATAACAGCACTGGTGTTTCTGGCTGTTGCCACAACCGGCGCATGGTTTGCAGTGGAAAGTGGTTTTTCATCCACTACTACCAATGTATTCCGCGTACTGCTGGTGTTGGCGCTGGCCATCACAGTCATGGCTTGCATAGTTGATCCTGTTTCCCGCATCCGCAAGGGACTCAGCGGCAAGATCGAAAAACATGTGCCCGAATTCAATGGCCGTGTTGCTACCTATACCCAGATGAAGGAAAGCGGCAACCCCTTTACAGACCTGCTGGCTGAAGACGCGCTTAAAGTCAGTGCTGTTCACCCTGTTGAGGAGGAGATCAGACAGGCTGACATGGCCAAGGCTTCCGTAGTGTTGGGTGCCACTCTGCTGGTACTGCTTTACTTGCTTGTTGCTGCACCGGGTTTTCTCAACTACAGCCTTCGTAACCTGCTGGCTGGCTGGGCAGTTGATGACCTGCTGCCACCCCAGTCCATTGAAGTTACACCCGGTGACCAGAGCGTAAGGCGTGGCTCCAACCTGCGTATTACTTCTATCATGGAAGGATTTGCGCCTGATGAAGCCATCATCCATATACGCAATGAAGATGGTGAATGGCAGGAAATCGCCATGGCCCAGAGCCCACTGGGCTATGAATTCACTTTCTTTTCCATGCAGCAGGATATTGATTACTACGTCAGCAGTAACGGCCTGCGCAGTCCGGAATTCGGTATAAGCGTGGTTGATGTCCCTGGCATTGAAAGCCTGTCGCTGACCTACAATTATCCGGAATGGACCCAGCGCCTGGCTGAAACCTTTACCACCGGAGATATCCGCACACTGCCCGATACCCGAGTGGATCTCGTTGTCACTACAACCGCCCCACTGCCGCAGGGGCAGCTGGTGCTCAACAGCAGCACCCGCCAGGACATGCAGCTTGAAGGCAACAATGCCTCAACGAGCTTCCAGGTAATGGAAGAAGGCGAGTACTACATCGCGGCCGTGGTTGGCGGTGAACAGGTGCGTATCAGCGATGACTATTTCATCCGTCTTACTGAAGATGGTGAGCCTGAAATTGAAGTCAGCCGCCCCGGTGGAGACTATAACGCCAGCGGTATTGAAGAAGTACTGACCCGTGTTGAAGCCAATGATGACTTCGGCCTTGATGCCGTGGCACTGAACTATTCTGTCAATGGTGGTGATTGGCAGAAGATCGATCTGACCCAGGCAGGACAACGCAGTATTGCAGCAGATCACATATTCATGCTGGAAGAACTGGGAACACCTGATCCCGAACCGGTTACTGCGAATGTCGGGCAGTTCAATATTGTGCTGGATGAAGATCCTGAACCTGCTCCCGTGGAAGAACCGGCTGTTGAGGCAGAGCTGGATCCCGGCCCCATGCCCATGCAGCCCGGCGACATCATTGCCTACTATGCCGAAGCTACCGATCGCAGCCAGACTGTTCGTACTGATATGTACTTCATTCAGGTGCAACCCTATAACCGCCGTTATTCACAGTCGCAGCTTTCCGGTGGCGGTGGTGGTGGCGGTGGCGGCCAGCAGCAGGACGAAATCAGTCAGCGTCAGCGCCAGATCATTGTCTCTACCTGGAACCTGATTCGTGAACAGGCAGAGCAGAATGGCAATGCCCCCCAGGTGGAAATCAACTCCAAACTGCTCAGCGACCTGCAAACCACACTGGCTGAACAGGCCCAGACACTTGCGGATCGTACCCGTGCGCGTCAGCTCGACAACGACGAACAGATTGAGGAATTCGTGAACAACATGGACATGGCTGTGCAGAGCATGTACCCGGCTTCGGAAAGCCTCGCAGTTGTAGACCTCAACGAAGCCATCGGGCCTGCCCAGCAGGCGCTCCAGCACCTGTTGAGAGCTGAAGCCGTCTTCAACGACATTACCCTTTCCCAGCAACAGGGTGGTGGCGGTGGCGGTGGTGGCAGCGCCAGTCAGGACCTTGCCGAAATGTTCGAACTGGAAATGGACCTGAGCCTTAACCAGTATGAAACCGGCAGCAATGTCAGCCCGCAGGCCCAGCAGCAGGAAGCGGAAGACATCATGAACCAGCTTAATGAGTTGGCCAGACGCCAGGAACAGCTGGCCCGCAACATGCGTAACCAGCAGAACCTGACAGAAGCGCAACGTTATCAGCAGGAAATGCTGCGTCGTGAGGCAGAGGAATTGCGCGAGCGTCTTGAACAGCTGCAACGCCAACAGTTGACACGCCAGCAACAGGGACAGCAAGGTCAACAGCAGGCCAATAACCAGCAAGGGCAACAGGGACAACAAGGTCAGCAAGGCCAGCAGTCAGGACAACCGGGCCAGCCCGGTCAAAGTGGTCAGAGTGGTGAACAGAGCAGTGACCAGCAGGGTCAGCAAAACGAGCAAATTGCACAGAGCGAACTGCAGCGTCGTATGGAAAGTGCGATTCGCGCCATGAATGAAGCCACCGAAGGTCTGAACGGCAATCTCAGTCCTGAAGAAATGCAGCGTGCTGCCGAAGAAGCGCGTCGCCAACTCGAAGAAGCCCGTGATGCCATCGCCCAGGAGCAGCTTGCCGGTCTGCAGCAGAGCTTCAGCAACATGGCAGGAATTGGTGAGCAAATGCTGCGCGCCCAGCAGGATATGGAACGCCAGTTGCAGCAGGCCATGGAAACTGCTGTCAAGGAACGTGAAAGTGGTGAAAATCCCAACAGCCGCGGTATGGCTTTGCAGGAAGAATGGGCGCTTGCCGAAGACAAACGTGAGCTGGCTGCACAACTGCAGGCACTGCAACAGGAAATGCTCAATGCGATTCAGAGTTTCGGTAATCAGGCCCCCGAGGCCAGCAATGAATTGCAGCGAGCCAACAACGAAATTGCCGCCAACGAGCTGCAACAGGCCATTTCCGATGCGGCACTTTATATTGATGCCGGGTACGGCCTTTACATTGCCGGCAATGAAAGCGCAGTCACTTCAGCCATGCGCGATTTACAGGAACGGCTTGAAAATGCTGAACGCATGGTGCGTGATGCCAATGCGCCCGGCGACAGCGAACTCGACAGGGCCCGCCAACAGGCCCAGGATCTTCGCGCCCAGTTGCAACAACTGGCCCAGGGTGGCCAACCAGGGCAGCAGCCCGGGCAGGGACAGCAACAGGCCAATGAACAACAAGGTCAACAAGGCCAGCAGGGACAGGGACAACAGGGTGGCCAGCAGCAAGGAGGTCAACAGGGTGGCAACAACAATGGTGGCGCCCGTTTTGGTGGTTTCGGTCCGCGTACCGGTCCCTGGAATGGCAACGACGACTTCTTCAACGGCCCCATCAACCTGCCGGAAACCTTCTTCGACGACATTGGCCAGTTAACCCGCAATGCCCGTGAAGCAGCCCAGGATCTGGAAGTGAACAGCGAAGAACTGGCTGAGCTCTACGACATCATCCGCCAGCTTGAATTCCAGCAGACCAATCGTAACGGAGACATTCTTGCACAGGAATATGGTGAGATGCTGGCGCTGATAGAACAGCTTGAAGCAGGTCTGCAGACTGATCGTGAAGGCGGCAACAGCAATGTCCGTACCGCAACCAGTGAAAATATTCCGGAAGAATACCGTGACTCTGTGGCGGAGTACTTCAGAAGATTGAGCAGGGATTGATCCCACCTTTCAGAAAAAACAAGACAGCCCCGAAAGGGGCTGTCTTGTTTCCGGCTTTCTTCAAATGTCTGCAGTGGTATCTGTGTAATTGATGGAATCAATACAGAGACAATAATGCCTCATCAACATCCAGTACTTTTCAGATTGTCACGTATGCTGCATGGACTGATCAGCCGATCGCGCACAGTCAGCAAAGGCTATCTGGAAACAGTCGGATATTTGATGCGCTCCGGTATCCGATTCCCGTTCAGGGAAACCATCATGATCAACATCCGGGCATTTCCCTGGCCGCAGATTCAGTTTCGCCCCCGCAACGTCCGGGTTACAAATGACATTGAGATCAAACTGGTACCGCACTGTGGAGAATTCGACTTCAATGCCCTGTTCAGCAATACGCTGGGTTATGAACCGGAATTGTTCAAACTGCTTTCATCACGACTGGCCCGCTACGATGCAATTCTGGAAATCGGTGCAAATGTTGGTGTTTTCACGGTATTTCTTGCCAGGCAGTGCCTGGAGCAAAAACTGGACACGGAAATATTCTCCTGGGAGCCATCACCGCTTGCATACAAGCGTCTGATTGAAAATCTGGCTGCCAATGAAATCAGGAGTGTACAGGTATTCAATGCAGCAGTTAGCGACATCAGTGGCTTTCTTGCACTCTATGAACCTGAGGGGCATCTGACGAACGGCAGTCTGGACCCCGGGTTTGCTTCACTGTTTTCATCCAATATCCGCAAGACAGTAGTGCCTTCAGTTTCTTCAAGGGAAATTTCAGCTCTTGTATGCAACAGGGATCGTATACTGCTCAAGATTGATGTTGAAGGAGCAGAAGCCCTGGTGCTGAAAGGACTGGAGCCCTTGATCAGGGAAAAACAACCAGACTTGATCCTGGAAGTTCTGGAACCTTATGAACAGGACCTCAATGCGTTGAAATTCTTGTCCACAATGTACAACTATTACATTATCCGTGGTGACTCACTGACAGGCATGGATTCATTTGTGGCTGACCCTATGTTTCGTGACTACCTGTTAGTACCCAGAACAAACTGAAAATACTGCCACAATGAATTTTTTCCCGATTGATTTCCTGGACAAACTGCATGACGGCTACCAGAAAGCCGTTTCCATCAAAGGCAGGGAACTGTTGCTCATCCAGGAAAAAGGCTCACACTATATTCTGGAGAATATCTGTCCACATGCCGGTTATCCGATGGTTAACGGCAAAATCATTGAGGGCCAGATTCGCTGTCCCATGCATGGTTACCTGTTCTCACTGGTCAACGGTGCCTGCACTTTTGTCACTGAGGGCCCCTGCAGGGGGCTCCATACCTATCAACCTGTAATCAGGGACAATCAGATTGGCCTGATGCTCTGAGAATCCCCGAACCAGCCTGCAGTTTTCCCTTTATTTCCCTGATTCCATCTGTACGAGACTGCCAGCCGCCCCTAAAATACCTTTAAAATCAAAAGGTTCAGTACCGACCGGTTCGGTTGAACCCGCCACAGGGGATTTCATGAAACATCAGCTGACAATGCGCTCTCTCTTCTCTGCCATCCTTGCGCTGGGGCTTGCTGCACACGTGCAGGCCCATCACGGTACCGGCCTGTTTGATGTTGATACTGATATTGAGTACGTAGGCACTCTTGTAGAGATGGAGCTGGTCAATCCACACAGCTACATGTTTTTCAGTACTACTGATGCACAGGGTGTTGAACGCACCATGCGTTGTGAAATGCGCGCCGCCATGCTGATACGCCGCTCGGGTTGGACGACAGAAATGTTTGTGCCGGGTTCCAGAGTTGTAATCCAGGGGCACCCGCATCGCACAGACCCCAATGCCTGTTATCTGGAAAGCTTTACCCTGGGAGAACAGGCAGAAATAGATCGCGATGCCCAATTCACGCTGGAAGGGCCTGACACCAGCAATCGCAGAATGCGACTTGCAAGCGGGGAACCGAATATCAGTGGTGACTGGGCAGTAGAACAGGCTGTACTGACAGCTCCGCCCGAAGGTGGACGCGGCGCCATGATCCCTAAAAGCATGATTGCTGATTTTGCTGCAGGCAGAATCACACTCGCTGATGTCAGGTCCGCAAACCCTTCGCCAAGACCCCAGTACACCGAAGCCGCTCGAGCCTTTGCTGACAGCTTTGAAATGTGGTCTGTTGAAGACAACCCGCGCCTTTCCTGCAAGCCCACGAGTATCCTCTACGACTGGACTTTTGACTGGCCGGTGAACCAGATTACCCAGACCACAACACCCGAGGGCGAAAAGGTCATCGATATCTACTACGGGCTTTACAACTTCAACCGTCGCATCCATATGGACATGGACAGTCACCCGGAAAATCTGCAGCCCGGCTATGCAGGTCATTCAATAGGTCACTGGGAAGGCGATACGCTGGTTGTGGATACCATCGGCTTTGAGCCCGGTGTACTTGCTCCGCCAACCCCTAGCAGCGAACAGTTGCATATCATTGAGCATTTTACGCTGAATACGGCTGATATGTCGCTGCGTCGTGAGTACGAAGCCTTCGACCCGGTCTATCTTGCCGGCCCCTATCAGGGTGCTGATACGGTATTCCTGTCAGACACTCCTTTCCTTCTCGAAGGTTGCAAGGAAATGACCCCGGAGTTCATTCAGGACTGAATATTTCCGGTATTCAGGCAGTGACTCCTTGATGCGGGTCACTGGCAGGAATCCTGTTTCTCATGGTAAGAATCCCTTCCTCTTTCCGGGAATTTGTTGAGGAACCCGGCCATGAACCAGACCACTGTCAAAAAGGAAGAACTGCCACTGGCCACCGACGACGAAATTCTGGAGGCCGTCTCCCAGTTTGAAAACTGCAGTCTGCCCTACAAACACTGGACTCACCGGGCTCATCTTGCTGTTGCCATACGCTACGCCTGGCTATACGACTATGACACGGCCCTGGAACGCATACGTATAGCCATCAGCCATTAGAATGGGCAGTGTGGACATCCTGATGGTTATAACGAAACCGTTACCATCATGTTCCTGAGGAAAATATTCGCGGAAGTTGCCGGCAAGCAGGATAATTCAAGCATGCAGGAATAGCTGGAAAGGATTTCCGGGATCTGCAGCATTGACTGGCTTTACACCTACTACTCAAGAGAAAGGCTCTGGTCTGATCAGGCCCGCTCAGGCTGGGTTGAACCTGATCCAAGGAACCTCTGAATTTCTGACCGGATCGTCTGCCTTACAAAGGTGGAAATGGCAGCTTCACACCACCCTGCTCAAGGCAGATGTTTTCCAGCATATGTGTCAGTGTCTGCCCGTTGACAGTGCATACCCACTGCCTGCTGGTGTCATTCATTTCAAAATGGAAACCACCCGAGCGGGCAGCCAACCATAACTGACAGATAGCACTTTGCCTGCTGACTATCGCGACACTGCCATTGCTGAACGACAGTGTCAGCATGTCATTGCCGGATTCGTAGTCGATATCTGCGTCATCATCATTGATGGCCGCCTCAACCGTTTCCTCAATCAGTCTGAGGGTGTGTTTGTAGCTTTCCAGAAATTGCGCTTCATTCATGGATGCAATTATGCACCAGAAGCGTGTAACAGTACCAAAGGAACCTTCCAGTCTGTGGTCCGGTTTGAATATCACTCAATTCATGCGCAGAGCGGCTTGCCACTATTGGATCTGAGACCGTCTGCGGCAGGGGTGGAGCAAAGCGTTTTGCAAGCAAAGCTTGCAGCTTTGCGGAACGACACCCGCAAGAGCGGGTGGCTGGACCCGCTTGCGGGCCGCAGCCGAGCCCCCATGGGCGGAGCCGAACGCATGCAAAGCATCGCTTTGCGTGAGGTGGAGCGACATTTGGCTATGTCGGATGGCTGGACCGGATTTACGGCGTGTCGAAGAAACAATAGTGGCAAGCCGCT
>JAURLQ010000065.1 GCA_030831125.1 Gammaproteobacteria bacterium | reverse complement strand
GTTCCCCAAGACTTCGCTCAATCGTGCCCTGATGCTTTGCGAGCGACTGCGCAATGCAGTTGAAAGCTACAATTGGTCGGCACTGTTGCCCGACTTCCCGGTAACCCTGAGCATGGGTGTGGCAGAATCAGTTGAAAATGATACCATCGAGTCCCTGATGGACAGAGCCGATGCCAACCTGCGCAAAGCCAAATCCCGGGGTGGCAATGTAATACAGGCCTGATTATAACGGGCCGGATACCAGTAACAGGGGGCCCGATGAGTCAGGACAAAAAGCACTTTCCCGGCACCGGGAAACTTTCCAGACGCAGCATGCTGCGTTCCTCCGTGGCTAGCGGTACTGCTGTCATGGTCCCCCTGATCGCCACCACCTCCTGTACATCCTTGCCTGCTTCAGGTACCTCACCACTTTCCGAAAGGGAAAATGCCACACTGGCTGCATTTGCAGACAGGATAATTCCGGCAGATGAACTTGGTCCGGGAGCATCGCAATGTGGCGTAACCGATTACATCAACAACACACTCGTCAGCTGGAACAGTGGTGATCTGCCCCTCATTCATGAAGGCTTGCAGGCACTGCAAACCGGTGCCTTGCAAAGCTATGGGCGCAACTTTGATGCTTTGTCTGCCGGGGAGCAGGATTTCTTGATAGAGCGAATGGAAAATAGCTGGCTTGAAGGCATGCGTGATTCCGTACAGGCGTTCAATCGCCTTTACAGGCTGGTGCTGGAAGGCATGTTCAGTGATCCCTGGTATGGCGGTAACCGTAATTTTGCCGGCTGGGACCTGATCGGCTATCCAGGGGCTGTTATGGGCAGTACTGCAGAGATGCAAGTCATGGGAGGGCGGCTGCCACCCCTGCATACCTCAGCCTACGGAGCTGAACACGATGGCGACTAGACTGCCCGAAACTGATGTTGTGGTAATTGGTCTTGGTGCCGCCGGCGGTGTTGCCGAACTGCCGCTGGCACGGGCCGGACTCAAGGTCATAGGGCTTGAAGCCGGCACCTGGATGGATCCTGCTCGTGACTACAGGGCGGATGAAATCCACAATAATGTAAGGTCGCTTGTTACTACAGGCAACAAGGTCAGCACAGAAATTCCGACATTTCGCACTGCTGCGGACCAGACTGCCCGGCAGGCAGGACGTCATCCGATGATGAATGCTGTAGGTGGTACATCCATTCACTACCACGCACAAAGCTGGCGCTTGAATCCATGGGACTTCCGCATTCGGAGTGCGAGTATTGAGCGCTATGGAGCAGGGAGCATTCCTGAAGGTTCTACCGTTGAAGACTGGCCGCTGTCCTATGATGATCTGGAGCCCTGGTACGACAATATTGAATGGGAAGTGGGTGTCAGTGGCAAGGCAGGGAACATCCAGGGGCGTATAGATCCTGCGGGCAACATTTTTGAAGGTCCCAGGGCGCGTGAATATCCCATGCCCCCCCTCAGGGGCTGCGATTTCACTGATCACATGACAGAAGCAGCCAGAAGCATTGGTTTCCATCCCTATCGTGGTCCGGCGGCAATAAATTCGCAGCCTTACGAAGGGCGTCCGGGTTGTGCCTTTCATGGTTACTGCGATCGGGGGGGCTGTCATATCAGGGCCAAGAGTTCTACTGATGTCACCACCATCCCCAAGGCTCTGGCCACAGGCAATCTTGTGGTAACTGACAATGCCAATGTGCGCCGTATTGAAACCGATAATACCGGCAAGGCAATTGGTGTCACTTATATCCGCAACGGCGAGGAATTTTTCCAGCCTGCCAGAGCGGTGCTGTCTGCCTGTTATACCTATGAAAATATCCGGCTGCTTTTTCTTTCGCGTTCATCTGCGCATGCAAACGGCATCGGCAACAGCAGGGGACAATTGGGCAGGCATTATTTTTCACACTGGGATGCACAGGCAGGTGCCGGAATTTCGGCACTTTTTCCGTTCGACCTGAATATCTGGTATGGCGCCATTGCACAGGGTGTCATGGTGGATGACTGGGCGGATGACAATTTCGACCACAGTGGCATGGGATTCATTGGGGGTGCCAGTCTGCACACTTATACAGAGAAGCATCCGATTTCAGCTGCAGGCATGAATACTTTCGGTTTGACAGCAAGACGCTGGGGCAGCAGCTGGAAAAAATTCATCAGTGAAAATGCCGGCCGCTGGACTTCAGCCTATGTACAGACAACCACGCTGCCTTATGAAAATACCTGGGCAGATCTTGATCCGGGTGTGGTGGATGCTTTTGGAGATCCGGTACTGCGAGTGACAGCAGGAGCAAAGACAAACGAACCAAAAGCAGCCTTGCAGGCGGCAGAGAAAATGGCACAGTGGTTCAGGGCAGCAGGGGCGATACAGGTTACACCTGCAAGAGGCGGGAACGGTCCTGCACTCTCAACGCATGCACATGGTGGCACGCGCATGGGACTCAATCCGGATAGCAGTGTGACTGATGCATACGGTTTTGTGCACGATGCGCCGAATATCGGCATGCTGGGAGGATCGGTAATGGGTACTGCAGGTGCCCGCAATCCTACCCAGACATTACAGGCGCTGGCCTGGAGGACTGCAGATCACCTGGTGGAAAACTGGAACACCATAACAGGCTGAGTGGAGCTCACACCTGTGAGGCGCAGCCTATACAGAATTCGGCAAACGGTACTGCTTCAAGTCGCTGTGGTGCAATGTCCTCGCCACAGTGAACACATTGTCCGTAACTGCCATCATCAATTCTTTGCAGCGCTTTCCTGATCTGGTTGAGTTCTTCCTTGGCTTCTTCCTCAAGGGCATACACGAGCTGATCGTTCTCGGTTTGCTTGATCTGCTCGTCAAACTGGGCACTCACGGCCTCGTCTTTCTGATAGATATGCTTGTGGGTTCTCTGCAGTCTGTCTTCCAGTTCTGCCTTGCTGGCCAGCAATGCTGATTTGGCCTGTTCGAATGCCATAAATTTACTCCTGTGGTTTTTGCAGACTTTATTACATGGCATTGGAACAGGGATTGATACAGAACAAAACGTGTGGCTTGTCAGCGGCATCATTGCAAATGGCTTATAATGGCGACTCCCGATTCCATCCCCTCGGCTTGATATGCAAGAAGCTACAAGGCCTGCAACAGGCAAGCTTGTGCTGGCATTTTTCCTGGTTTATTTCATCTGGGGTTCTACCTACCTTGCCATCCGTTTTGCGATTGAAACCATTCCGCCTTTCCTGATGGCCGGTACACGATTCCTAGCAGCAGGTTTGCTTATGTATGGTTTCATGCGATTGCGCGGCACTGCCAATCCCTCTGCCATGCAATGGCGACAACTGGGTGTGGTTGGCGTATTCCTCTTTCTTGGTGGCAACGGACTGGTGGTGTGGGCAGAGCAATACATTACTTCAGGGCTGGCCGCGCTGCTGGTATCCCTGTTGCCACTTTGGCTGATCCTGATCGACTGGCTCTGGGTAGGGGGCAGTGCACCCAAACCCATTGCAATAGTGGGCATACTGTTCGGCATTGTCGGTACAGTGGTGCTTGTTGATCCGGTGCAGCTCACTGACAGTGATATTCACTTGCCTGGAGCACTTACCGTGCTGCTGGCTTCACTGTTATGGGCAATAGGATCAGTCTATTCGAAAAAATTCAGGCAACCTGCCTCCATTTTCATGTCGGCGGCCATCCAGATGATCGGTGGTGGTGTGTCCTTGCTGTTGGTGGCTGTCATGACAGGAGAGCTGCAGGACTTCAAAATGGGCAACATCAGCGAAACATCGCTGGCCGGCTTTTTCTATCTGATGGTGCTCGGTTCCATGGTAGCCATTTCCGCCTATGTCTGGCTGCTGCAGAATGCCACTGCCACCAGTGTTTCCACCTATGCCTTTGTCAATCCGGCAGTTGCTGTTTTTCTCGGCTGGTTGATTGCGGATGAGCCGGTCAACGCTCACATTCTCTTTGGTGCAGGCATTATCCTGGCAGGGGTATTCCTGGTGGTGTATGCCTCCATGAGAAGGGCAGACACCAATACCATCAGTCCGGCACCTGCATCAGACTGAACCGCTATGCCAAACATAGTAAAAATATATAAATCAATAAGATGAGAGTTATATTTAATGTAAATTGTTCGCCATGATTGGTGAAAAACAACAAGCTGCGGTGTCTGGAACCAGACCTCTTCCTGCCCACCGTCAATGCTGCGGTGAAGGACAAGCGAGGATACTATTGCCCAATCAGGGTCCAGGGCGTCAGCGTCAAAGCGTCCGAAGAAAACACAGAAGGGGAAGCAGCATGCAAAGATCAACCAGCGCCATCATCCGGATGTTCGCATTCATGACAGCCTTCCCGGTTACAGTGCCGGTCAATGCGCAAACTGATTTCAGTACTTTCAGCAGAGCAGTACATGCTGCCATGGGTACAACAAACATCAGCCGTCTCGAGATGCTGGCAACCGGATGGGAAGCCTGTATGGGTCAACCATGGGCAATTGATGCAGGCTGGGCACGCTGGGAGCTTACTGATTACCGGCGTGTACTTGATTACAGTAATGGCACTTCAATGCAATCGGCCATGCGAAGGGCAGGACTTGATGAAGGCAGGCTCGGCGGGTGTGGTGCACAACCTGGTGCAGCTCCTACAGCCCAGCGCAGCAATCTCAATCCACAAAGCCCCTGGGCCAGCCAGTTGGCATTGTGGCTCACTCCACAGGGTTTTCTGTCACTGGCTGCCGATGAAACTGTGCAGTCAAGTCAAAGTGAAAATGGCTGGAATGTCAGTTTCACAACAGAACAGGGAGGCGTTACGTATCCCTTTACCGGCAGATATTCCGATGCTTATGAATTGCTGCACATCAGTACACGATTGGATGACACGGTATTTGGCGACATGCTGGTTGAAGCTGAATTTTCAGGATATCGTGATTACAACGGTGTCAGTTTTCCCGCGTCCGTTGAAATCAGACAGGGCGGCTTTGGTGTACTGAATCTTTCCGTAACTGATCTTGTTCCCGACACTGCCGCAGCATCAGAACCGGAGCCGGCTCCCGCCAGAGGTCCGGGTGGCGGTGCAGCAGGTGGCCAGTCTGAAGCCTTGTCCGAAGTT